>CAIQDO010000541.1 GCA_903870555.1 uncultured Caulobacteraceae bacterium | reverse complement strand
GGGCGTCCTCGACCTCGGCCTTGTAGGCCTCGACGACTCCGGCCCAGTCATCGGCGCTGAGATCGGTGTCGATGGCGACACCCAGCACGTCCTTGCGGTCGTCAAGGATCTCCTCGAACAGGTGGTGATCGAGGCCGAGAACCACGTTGGAATACATCTGGATGAAGCGGCGGTAGGAATCGAAGGCGAAGCGGCGATCGCCCGCCAGCCTGGCCAGGCCTTCGACCGTGACATCGTTGAGGCCGAGGTTAAGGACGGTGTCCATCATGCCCGGCATCGACGCCCGGGCGCCGGACCGCACCGACACCAACAAAGGGTTAGCGGGGTCCCCGAAACGGCGTCCCACCAGGGACTCGACCTGGGCCAGCGCCGCGGCGACCTGCTCGCGCAGATCGGCGGGATAGGTCCGCCCCTGGGCGTAGTAGTGATTGCAGGCCTCGGTGGTGATGGTGAACCCCGGCGGAACCGGCAGGCCGAGCGACGACATCTCGGCCAGGTTGGCGCCCTTGCCGCCCAGCAGGTCCTTCATCCCGGCGCCGCCATCGGCAAGGCCGCCGCCAAAGGCGTAGACCCATCGGGTCTGGACGGACCGCGCCGCTCCGGTGGTCATGGGTTGTTCTCCGCCTGGCGCATATTGAAAACGACTCTACGGAACGCCGAGTCCCGGAGGCCTCGACCCGCCGGTGTTACCCCGAAACGAGGGAGAAGTCCGCGACCTTGCGCGTCTCTTCCCGAACCCTGGCCAGAAGTCGGAGGCGATTGGCGCGCACCACCGGGTCCTCCGCATTGACCAGCACACTGTCGAAGAAGGCGTCGACCGGCGCTCGAAGTGCGGCCAGGGCCGCCATGGCCCCGACGAAGTCCTCGGACGCCAGGGCGGCGTCGATCCGTGGGCGTTCGGCGGTCAGGGCGTCGAACAGGGCCTGCTCCTCGGGCGGCGCCGCGACCCGAACCGGAACCCCCTCCGGCAACGCCCCCTTGCGGGCCTCGGCGGCCAGGATGTTGGACGCCCGCTTGAAACCGGCCAGCAGATTGGCCCCGTCGTCGGTCGCCAGGAAGGCGCCCAGCGCATCGATGCGGTTCGTCAGACGAACCAGATCGTCGTCGCCAAGCGCGAACACCGCGTCGACAAGGTCGTGCCGCTTGCCCTGATCCCGGAGCGACACCTTCAGACGATCGGCGAAGAAGGCCAGAAGGCCCGCGGCCGGCTCGTCATAGGCCAGCTGGGCCGAGGCGATCAGATCCCCAAGCCTTACGCGCAGGCCGTTTTCGAACACCAGCCGGATGACGCCGAGGGCCGCCCGGCGAAGGGCGAACGGGTCACGCGACCCGGTCGGCGCCTGGCCGATCGAGAAGAAGCCGGCCAGGGTGTCGAGCTTGTCGGCCAGGGCCACGGCCACCGAGACCGGCGCGGTGGGAACGGTGTCGCCGGGCCCTTGCGGCCGGTAGTGATCGCGAACCGCCTCGGACACCGCTTCCGCTTCGCCCTGGGCGGCGGCATAGTAGCCGCCCATGACGCCCTGAAGTTCGGGGAATTCCCCGACCATGCCGGTCGCCAGATCGGCCTTCGCCAGCCAGGCGGCGCGGGCGGACAGCTCCGGGTCGGCCCCGACCAGCGGGGCGATCGCCCTGGCCAGGGCGTTGATGCGTTCGACCCGCTGGCGCATCGTCCCGAGCTGGGCATGGAAGGTGACCCCGTCGAGGGTGTCGAGGCGCGTCTCCAGCGGAACCTTGCGGTCCTCCTCCCAGAAGAAGCGGGCGTCATCCAGCCGGGCCGACAGCACGCGGGCGTTGCCGGCGGATATCAGGGCGCCGCCGTCGGCCGTCTCGATGTTGGCGACGCACAGGAAGTGGGGCGCCAGGCCGGGCAGGCCGGGCCTACGGACGGCGAAATAGCGCTGGTGGGTGCGCATCGAAGTGCGGACCACCTCCGCGGGCAGCTCAAGGAACCGCGGATCCATGTCGCCGAGGATCGGCGTCGGCCATTCCACCATGCCCGCCACCTCGTCCAGCAGGCCTGGGTCCTCGACCAGCTCAAGCCCCCGGTCGGCGCAAAGCGCCCGGGCGCGGTCGACAATCCGCTGTTTGCGCGCCTCGACGTCGAGGACGACGAAATGCCCCAGCAGCGCCTCGCGATAGTCGTCGAAGTCGCGGGCGCGAAACGGCCGCCGGGCGCCCATGTAGCGATGCCCTTCGGAGATGTCGCCGACCCTCACGCCCTCGACCTCGGCCTGAACGATCTGGCGATCGAACACGCAGATCATGCTGTGAAGCGGTCGCACCCAGCGGAGCTTGCCTGTTCCCCAGGTCATCGACTTGGGCCAGGGGAACTTCGCCACCAGCGATTGGGTGAGCTCGGCGAGGATCTCGGCGGTCGGCCGCCCGGCACGGGCGATCACCGCGAACCACACACCGTCGCGCTCGGTCAGGGCCTCCCGCGCCACGCCAGCCGAGCGCAGAAATCCCTGGAGGGCCGCGTCGGGGGCGCCGACGCGCGGCCCCTTGCGCTCGTCGACCCGGTCCGCCTGAACGGCCGGCAGACCGTCGACCACCAACGTCAGGCGGCGTGAACCGGCGAAGGTTCTCAGGGAGTCGAAGGCCAGATCGGCCTGAGTCAGGCCTTCGCCAGCCAGGCGAGCGAGGTCGGCGGCGGCGCCGACCTGCATGCGCGCGGGGATTTCCTCGCTGAACAGTTCGAGCAGAAACTGGGGCATGACTCTAGGCGGCCGCCTCTTCCACCGCGACCCAGGCCAGGGCGCAGGCTTTGCACAGGTCGCGGATGCGGCCGATGTAGCTTTGACGTTCCGCCACGGCGATGGCCCCCCGGGCGTCCATCAGGTTGAACAGGTGAGAGGCCTTCAGCACATGGTCATAGGCCGGCAGCACCAGCGGCTGGCCCTGCCGGCCGGTCTGGGCGAGAATTCGCGGAACGGCGCGCTCCATGTCCTCGAATTGCCGCTTGAGCATCTCGACGTCCGCCGTCTCCAGCTCGAACGTCGAGAACTCCCGCTCGTTCTCAAGGAACACCTCGCCATAGGTCTTGAAGGCGGGGCTCTGAGGATCGTTGAAGGCCAGATCGTAGACGTTGTCGACGCCCTGGATATAGAGCGCGAGACGCTCCAGGCCGTAGGTCAGCTCGCCGGACACCGGCGAGACGTCAAGGCCGCCGACCTGCTGGAAATAGGTGTACTGACTGACTTCCATGCCGTCGCACCACACCTCCCAGCCGAGCCCCCAGGCGCCGACGGTCGGGTTCTCCCAGTCATCCTCGACGAAGCGGATGTCGTGCACCGCCGGATCGATGCCCACGGCCTCGAGCGAGGCGAGATAGAGGGCCTGCATGTCGGGCGGATTGGGCTTCAGGATCACCTGATACTGGTGGAAGTGGCGCAGCCGGTTGGGATTCTCGCCATAGCGGCCATCGGAGGGACGACGTGACGGCTGCACATAGGCCGCGCGCCAGGGTTTCGGTCCCAGGGCGCGCAGGACCGTGCCCGGATGAAGGGTGCCCGCGCCCACCTCGACGTCATAGGGCTGGAGGATCACGCACCCCTGCGCGCTCCAGAAGGCGTGCAGCCTGAGGATCAGATCCTGAAACGACAGTGGGCCTGAGGGCCGGGGGCCGGAAGGGGTCATGTCACGGGATCTGCAGCACTGGGCCAAAACACGAAAACGTCGGCGAACCTTTAGGGTCCGCCGACGTGTTCATCAAGCTTGAGGGACGACTCGCGTCCCGAAGGCCGGCCTCGATCAGGCAGCCGGCAGGGTCACGTCCGCGGGGATCAGCACCTTGTCGATGACGTGGATGACGCCATTGGTCGCCTTCACGTCGGCCTGGATGATGTCCGCGTCATTGACCTTCAGGGGATCACCGCTGCCGTCGAGCTGAAGCTGGCTGGCCTCGACCGAGGGAACCGGACCCTTGGCGCCTTTGATCTTGGCGCCATCCAGGGTCAGATTGACCAGATGATAGATCAGGATTTTCTGCAGCACCGGCGCATTGTCGGGCAGCAGCAGCTTGGCCAACTGGGTCGGCGGCAACGCCTGGAACGCCTCGTCGGTTGGGGCGAACAGGGTCAGGCCCGGCGTTGCGTTGAGCACGGCGGCGAGTTGGGCGTTGACGAGCGCCTTGGACAGGATGGTGAAGTGCGCCGACGCCTTCAGGGTCGCGGTGATGCTGCCGGCCGCCACAAGATTGGGCGACGCTGGCAGCGGCGCCGCCGCGGACGCGGCGGCGGCCGGCGCGGCGGTCGCGGCGGGCGAAGCGGCGGCGTCCTGTGCGGAAGCCGTGATCGGCGCGAGGAGGGCAGTCACCGCCGCGGCGGCGAGAATAGTGCGAAACATCGAGCGTCGAATCCTTTGAGGAGGCGCCCCCGGCGGGCGTGCCTCCCTATCGTAAACAGGGCCGCGGACGCGAGGTCAATTTCCCTTCGGCGGGGTTTTTTTGCCCGCGTGCGACAGGGGTGAACCGAATTTGGCGCGGTTTTCGGCCGTGTCGGGGATCGGACCGTTGGTCAAGGTCGTCGGAGCCAGCTGGACAGCGTCGGGCGCCCGTGGTGTCGGCAATGCCATGGGCGTCGTATCGGCTGCGGCCGGAGCTGCGTCCTGGACCGGGGACGGGGTCTGGGACGCCCCCTGGGCCTGGGCGACCCCGCCAGACAGCGACAGGACCGCCAGCGCCAAGGCCGAAAGAATGGCGATTTGATCAATGTTTTTCATGACTTGCCTCTGGCTGTCGCAACCGGCGGGATCGCCGTGTCGCCTGGGGATTACGCGCGAGAGCCCAGAGGATTGCCGGGATCACAGGCATGTGACGCCCATCGGCGCCGGATAGCG
>CAIQDO010000540.1 GCA_903870555.1 uncultured Caulobacteraceae bacterium | reverse complement strand
GCCGCCAGGGTCCCGGGAGTCGGACCCTCCCAGCCCGTTCAGGTCCAGGAATATCATGCAATCCGCCTCACTCGCCGCCTATCCCGCCCTCCGCCTTCGCCGGCTAAGGCAAGCCGACTGGACACGGCGACTCGTCCGCGAACATGAGCTGACCCCAGCGGACTTCATCTGGTCGATGGTGATCCATGAGGGCGAAGGACGGGTGCCCGTCGCCGCGATGCCGGGCGTCGACCGGCTGTCGGTCGCCGAAGCCGCGAAGGCGGCGGTGGAGGCCCGCAAGCTCGGCATTCCCGCCATCGCCATTTTCCCGCAGATCGACGGGTCGCGGAAGGACGCCGTCGGTGGAATGGCCGCCGATCCGAACGGGGTGATCGCCCGGGCGGTCAAGGCGATGAAGGACGCCGCGCCAGAGGTGGGCATCATGTGCGACGTGGCGCTCGATCCCTTCACCGACCACGGCCACGACGGGGTGATCGAGAACGGCAAGATCCTCAATGAGGCGACCATCGAGCGGCTGGTCGAACAGGGCCTGATGCAGGCCCAGGCCGGCTGCGACATCCTCGCGCCGTCCGACATGATGGATGGGCGGGTTGGCGCGCTGCGCGGCGCCCTGGAATCCGCGGGACTGACCGACACCCTGATCATGTCCTACGCCGCCAAATACGCCTCGGCATTCTATGGTCCCTACCGGGAGGCGATCGGGTCGGCCAAGCTCGGCAGCGCCGCGCCGGACCATCCGAGCAACAAGGCCACCTATCAGATGGACCCGGCCAATACCGACGAGGCCATTCGCGAGGTCGCGCTCGACCTGGCCGAAGGCGCGGACATGGTGATGGTCAAGCCGGGTCTGCCCTACCTCGACATCATCCGGCGCGTCGCCGACACCTTCAAAGCCCCTACCTTCGCCTTCCAGGTGTCCGGTGAATACGCAATGATCGCCGCCGCCGGCGCCAACGGCTGGATCGACCGCGACCGGGCGGTGATGGAGAGCCTGATGGCGTTCAAGCGCGCCGGCTGCGCCGGCGTCATCACCTACTTCGCGCCGGAAGCGGCGAGGATGCTAGGGGCCTGATCGATCATCGCTTGAGGCGGGCGGCGAGGCTGGAGGTGTCCCAGCGCCGTCCGCCCATCGACTGGACCTCGGCGTAGAACTGGTCGACCAGGGCGGTGACCTCGACGCGGGCGCCGTTCGAACGCGCTTCATCGAGCACCAGGCCGAGATCCTTGCGCATCCAGTCGACGGCGAAGCCGAACTCGAATTCGCCGCGCGCCATGGTCGCCCAACGGTTGTCCATCTGCCAGGACTGGGCTGCCCCCTGGGACACCGCGGCCAGAACCAGATCGGGATCGAGGCCGGCCTTTTCGCTGAAGGCCACGGCCTCGGCCAGCCCCTGCACCACCCCGGCGATGCAGATCTGGTTGACCATCTTGGTGAGCTGTCCGGCGCCGGCCGGGCCCATGTGCTTGACCGCCTTGGCGTAGGCGGCGAGCACCGGACTGATCCTATCCAAGGCCGCCGCGTCGCCGCCGGCCATGACCGCCAGCTTGCCGGCCTTGGCCCCCGCCTCGCCCCCGGACACCGGCGCGTCGACGAAGGCGCATCCTGCCGTCGCCGCAAGGGCGGCCATTTCGCGCGCCAGCTTCGCCGAGGTGGTGGTGTGGTCGACGATCACCGTTCCAGAGGCCAGCGCCGGAAGCGCCTCGGTGAGGACCTGCCTCACATCGTCGTCATTGCCGACGCAGAGCACCAGCACGTCCCTGCCCGCCGCCGCGCCGCCCACATCGGGCGAGGCGCGACCGCCGTGAGTCGCGGCCCAGGCCGCCGACTTCGACGCCGACCGGTTGAACACCACGACATCATGGCCGGCGGCGGCGAGGTGGCCCGCCATGGGGCCGCCCATGACGCCCAATCCGATGAAACCCACGTACATCACTGTCTCCCAAACTCACAAACCGCGTGTTTCCACCCCCGGCCATCTTGCGCGGGAGCGGCGTATGACCGCTAATCCCAATACGGCGCGCCGAACCGTCGGCGGCTCCAGAACGACGGCTTTCGTGACTCAACACATTCCGACCCGCCAGCTTCGGTTCTTCCTGACGGCGCCGTCCCCGTGCCCGTACCTGCCCGGGCGTGAGGAGCGCAAGGTGTTCGCGCACCTACCGATGCTCGAGGGGCCGCAGGTCCACGACTCCCTGACGCAGGGTGGCTTCCGCCGGTCGCAGAACATCGCCTATCGGCCCGCATGCGAAGCCTGCACAGCCTGCGTCTCGGCGCGCCTGCCGGTTCGGGACTATCGATTCTCGCGGTCGGAGCGCAGGGTGCTCGCCAGAAACCTGGGCATTGCCCGACACATGGTCGAAGCGGAGGCCACCCGGGAACAGTTCGACCTGCTGCGGCGATACCTTGTCTCGCGCCACGCCGGCGGCGGCATGGCCGACATGGCCTGGCCGGACTATGTGGCCATGGTCGAAGACACCGCGGTGAGAACCCACATGGTGGAGTATCGCGCCCTTGCCCACGACCGGGGCCCCGGACAACTTCTGGCCTGCTCTCTGGTCGATCATCTCTCCGATGGCCTGTCCCTGGTTTACAGCTTCTTCGACCCCGACCTTGCCCGCTCAAGCCCAGGGTCATTCATGATCCTCGATCATGTGGCGCAGGTATCCGAACTTGGGCTGCCCTTCCTCTATCTGGGCTATTGGGTGCCGGGCAGCGAGAAGATGGCCTACAAGGCGCGTTTCTCGCCCCTCGAGATCCTCGAGCCCACTGGCTGGCGACGCCTTTCCGACGCGGAGCGAAAAGGCCAATGACGGCTGAGCCGAGCGGAGACGGGTCGCCGATCGAGCAGCTTTTGGGGATCATGGCGCGCCTGCGTGACCCGAATGGCGGCTGCGCCTGGGATCTGGAGCAGACCTTCGCCACCATAGCGCCCTATACAGTGGAGGAAGCCTATGAAGTGGCCGACGCCATCCAGAGAGGCGTCATGGGCGACCTTGCCGAGGAACTTGGCGACCTGCTGCTTCAGGTGGTGTTCCACGCTCAGATGGCGCGGGAAGTTGGAGCCTTCGACTTCAACGACGTGGTCCGCGGCATCAACGCCAAAATGGTTCGCCGTCATCCGCACGTATTCGGCGATGCCGAGGCCCGCACAGCCACCGAGCAGACCCTGGCCTGGGAGGAGATCAAGGCCGCTGAGCGCGGCGCCAAGGCGGCTGGTCCCGCCGGCCTGCTCGACGACGTGGCCCCTACCCTGCCTGCCCTGACCCGGGCCGTGAAGCTGACGCGACGCGCGGCGCGAGTCGGGTTCACCTGGCCCGACGTTGGCGGCGTGCTGGCAAAGCTGCAGGAAGAGATCGCCGAACTCGAGGCGGAGGTGGCGGCCGGAGACCTCTCCCGCGCGCGCGGCGAACTGGGCGACGTGCTGTTTGTCTGCGCCAATATCGCCCGCCATCTCGACATCGATCCCGAGGACGCCTTGCGCGAGACCAACGCGAAGTTCGTCCGCCGGTTCAGCCATGTCGAAAGCGCGCTGCGCGCCCGCGGGTCGTCACCCGAGCAATCTTCTCTCGCGGAAATGGACCTTTTGTGGGACGACGCGAAGGCCGAAGAGCGCAAGGTTCAGTCCGAGACGAACCGATAGCCGACACCGCCTTCCGACAAAGGAGTCATAGAGGCCCGGGGAGGAGTATTGCGGCGGAGCGCGTAAGTCACCCGGCGCCCGGAGGCATGAAGGAGAACCGATGCCCGACTTTCAGGATATCCGATACGACATCGAGGGGCCCGTCGGCGTCATCACGCTCAACCGCCCGGCCTATCGCAACGCCCAGAGCTACCGGATGCTCGACGAGATCGATCAGGCGTTCCGACTCGCCCGGGTCGACGATGCGGTGCGGGTGGTGGTGGTGCGCGGGGCCGGCGGCGTGTTTTCGACGGGACATGATCTGGGAACGCCGGAAGCGATCGAATATCGTCGCGCCCTCGGCGCCAAGCCGGGTATCGCCACCTATGATCAGTTCAAGCGTTACAACCTTGATCTCCTGGTCGAATGGCGCAACTTTCCCAAGCCGACGGTCGCCATGGTCGAAGGCTATTGCATTTATGCCGGCTGGATGCTCGCGGCGGCGATGGACGTCGTGTTCGCCGCCGACAACGCGGAGTTCCTGGCCGGCTTCGTCGAATATATGTCGATCCCCTGGGATATCGGGATCCGGCGCGCCAAGGAGTTGTGCTTCGAAAGCCGGTTCATTTCCGCCGACGAGGCCCAGGCCTACGGACTGGTGAACCGGGTCCTCGCGCCAGCCGACCTTGAGCGCGAAACCTACGCTTGGGCCCGGCGGGTGGCCGAAAACAGTCCGGACGCGCTGCGCTTCGCCAAAATCCAGATGAACAAGGCGCAGGACGCCCAGGGCTTCACCCAGGCCCTTGAGGATTCCCTCGGCGACTATCAGGCGATGATGCATTTGCCCGGACTGGACATGCGCGTCGAAGGGGAGCGCCGCCTGGCGACGGTCGATCTGGCGGTCCGCGGCAAGCGCGGTGATCGCTTTGGCCTAAATCCGTGAACAACTCCGACACCCTGGTCACGGATTTTCGGGACAACGGCGCTGTCGTCATTCGTGGCCTGCTCTCGCCGTCAGACCTCGCTCTCCTGGAAGCCGGCGTCGAGGCCAATCTAGCCTCTCCAAGCGGCCGAGCCGTCGTGGCCAGTCCCGACAACGACCCTGGCCTTTTCTTCGAGGATTTTCGCAATTGGCGCCGGATTGAAGCCTATGAGCGTCTTGCCCGATCGGCGACCATCGGGGAACTGGTCGGCCGACTGATGGGAGCGGCCGAAGTTCGACTGCACCACGATCATCTCCTGGTGAAGACCGCGGGCACACGGCAGGCCACGCCTTGGCATCAGGATCAGCCCTACTACAATATCGACGGCGCCCAGACCTGCAGCCTGTGGATTCCCCTCGACGCCGTTCCGGCGGCGTCCTCGTTGAGATTCGTGGCCGGTTCCCACCTCGGACCCTGGCTGATGCCGCGGACGTTCATGACCAACGAGGCCCGCTGGTTCCCGGAGGGAACGCTCGCGGACCTGCCTGATGTCGATGCGGACCCCTCCGCCTATCAAATTCTGAACTGGGCGTTGGAGCCCGGCGACGCCATCGCCTTCTCGATGCTCGCGTTGCATTCCGCGGGCGGGGCGGCGGGGCTCAGGAGAGCGCTTTCGCTGCGGTTTACCGGCGATGACGTCAGCCACGCGCCCAGGCCATGGAAAACCTCGCCGGAATTTCCGGAACTCGACGGCGCCCTGCCCGCTGGCGCACCCTTGCGCCACCCCTTGTTTCCGGTCGTCTGGTCCCGGTCCTGAGGATTAAAACCCCACTGCGATCACATCGTCACTCCCGGGGGTGCGAAAACGCACAGTCAAATGTGTCCTCAAAGCATAGGTTGCCCCCAGTTTCACCTGCCGTGCAACATGTGGTCAGCTCCAGTCCCTCCTTGGCAATTAATTCAAACTTTCTTGATCGTCAAAAGGCACCATAGCGTCGCGGCGGCGAGCTTATTGCTCGGAATTTCCGAGCGGACGATCCGACGTCAACTAAAACAGCTTGAATTGTTGTGCGGACAAAAGCTGTTTATCCACAGATCCCGAGGCCTGACCGCGACTCAGTCGGCTCTTGAACTTGGGATGGTGGCCGAGCGAATCGCCCACCTCGCGGACACCTTCGCGGCGGTGGCCGCGAAAGAAGGCGTCATCGCTCCAGCCAACGAACCCTGATGCGGTCAGGTGGCGTTGGCTGGCCCGGCAGACCTGGGGCGCATCTGCTCGAAACGACCAAGCGCCCGCGGGTTGAGTCGCGCCGTGATGATCAAACGCCCGTCGTTTTCGGTCCGATCCATGACCCGTCCATGGCGATAGAGCCAAGCCAGGGCCTCGCCGTCCGCCGCTTCAAGGTCGAAAGTCCGTTCCGGGTCGTCATCGATCAGGGCGGCGATCCGTGCCGCCAATTCGGCCAGTCCCACCCCCTCGACCGCCGAAACCAAGACCGCGCCGCACCGATCGGCCCTTTCGGCGGTGTCCTCCGCCACGTCCGGGGTAAGCAGATCGCTCTTGTTCCAAACTTCAAGGATGCGACGGCCGTCCTCGGCCTTGACGCCGATCTCATCAAGCACGGCGACGACGTCCTGGCTCTGCGCCTCGGAATCCTGGGTGGCTATGTCCCTGACATGGAGAATGACATCGGCCTCGCGG
>CAIQDO010000539.1 GCA_903870555.1 uncultured Caulobacteraceae bacterium | reverse complement strand
CCGCCCGCCGCGCCGTCGCCAGCCTGGGCGCGCGCAAGATCGACTCGACGACAGCTCCGGTGATCTTCGAGAACCGCCTCGCCGGCGCCCTGTTCGGCCCCCTGCTGGGCGCCATCGCCGGACCCTCCGTGGCGCGGGGCGTCTCGTTCCTGAAGGACCGGATGGGTCAGGCCCTGTTCTCTCCCTCGGTGACCCTGACCGACGACCCGCACCGGCCGCGCGGCCTTGGCTCCTCGCCGTTCGACGACGAAGGGGTCGTGAACCGGGCGATGGCCATCATCGACGCGGGCGTCCTGACCACCTGGCTGCTGAACACCAGCTCGGCGCGGCAACTGGGTCTGGAGACCACCGGCCACGCCTCGCGCGGCCTGGCCGGCCCTCCCGGCGTATCGGCGTCGAACCTGGCGCTTTCGCCAGGCGATCGCGATCAGGCCGGGCTGATGCGCGACGCGGGATCCGGCGTCCTGGTCACCTCGATGTTCGGCCCCTCGTTGAACTCAAACACCGGCGATTGGTCGGTAGGCTGCTCGGGTCACTGGTTCGAGAACGGCGAGATTGCCTATCCGGTGACCGAAATCACCGTCGCGGGCAATCTGATCGATATCTACGCCCGGCTCGTGCCCGGTTCGGATATCCTGCGTCGCGGATCGGCCGACATGCCGTCCATCCTCGTGGACGCCCTGGCCATAGCCGGCAAGTAAAGGACACCCATGCCTCATCGCCAACTGCTTCACCTCGTCATCGGCGGCGAGCTCAAGGACGTGGCCGATGTCGAGTTCAAGGATCTGAGCAAGGTCGATCTTGTGGGCGCCTACGCCAGCTATGACGCCGCCTATCGCGCCTGGCAGGCCAAGGCCCACTCGACCGTCGACAACGCCTTGATGCGCTACTTCATCATCCACGCGCACAAACTGCTCGATCCACTGGTGGAGAAGGCCAACCGTCGGGACTGACCGGCGGCGACACCTACTCGCGCCTGAGCAGGCGTTCCGTCAGCACCGTGCCCCACCAGCCCGCGCGGAAGTCGGCCTTAATGGCGACGGGATCATAGGCCGGTGTCCGCACCCAATCCTCAAAACTCAGGCCGGCCGGTTCGCCCTCGGCGAGGTAGCGCTCGAAGATATAGTCGAGGACGCCGGTCAGGCCCGCCTTGGCGTGCAGGTACTTCGGCGACAGCTGTTCGATGGCCTCACGGATCGGCAGACCCTGCCGGAAGTGCTTGTAGAACACGCCCATGACGCCAGCCCGGTCCGCGCCAGACTTGCAGTGCATCAGCGCCGGATAGCGCACGGTGTCGAACAGGCGGCGCGCGGCCAGAACCGTCTCGGCGGCGGGCACGTCGCGGGAGGCGACCACGAAGTCGACCAACTCCAGGCCATAGCGGGCGCAGGCGTCGACCTCCAGCGCCCGGAAGCTGGTGTCAAAGCCGCCGCGCAGATTGATCACGGTGCGGATTCCGCGGTCTCTCCACGTCTTGAGCTGGAACGGCCAGGGCTGGTTGGTGCGCACCAGTTCGTCGCTGATCCAGTGGGCGTTGGAAAACCCCAGCCGCAACCAGGCGTGATCCTTCCAGAGATGGTCCAGCACGGCGCGGCGACGTTCCGCTGCGGACTCGAGGCTGAAGGCGGTCAAGCTGAGAGCGGCAAGATGGTCTAGTCCCGACGGGTGAACAGGGCGTCGGCGGCGGCGCGGCTGGAGTGCTTTCGGTCGATCTGCGCCCGGACCCGGGCGATCTCGAACTCAAGCTGGGCGATGCGTTCCTCCAGTTCATCCCCGCCGAACAACTCCAGATCCTCGCGCGTGACCTCAAGCAGCGCCTGGCCTCTGGCTCGCCGCGCTTCTGCTGGTTCCTCGGCCATGAAAGGGTCTCCCTTTGCCGGTTGGGCTTAGAGGCGCTATCTGAGGCCGCCGGCCGCGCCGCGCAAGATCAGGAGGCCAGCCCATGTCCCAGACCCTCATGACCGCGATCGAGGTGGAAGGCGGCAAAGGCCCGGCTCAGGCCCTCCGTCCGGCCTCGATTCCCGTCCCGACCCCGGCCGACGGTCAGATCCTGATCGCGGTGAAGGCCGCTGGCGTGAACCGGCCCGATGTCATCCAACGCCTCGGCTTCTATCCGCCACCGCCCGGCGCCCCGGCGACCCTGGGCCTCGAGGTCGCCGGCGTCGTCGCGATCGCGGCCGGACGCTGGCGCCTGGGCGATCAGGTCTGCGCTCTGCTTGGCGGCGGCGGCTATGCTCAATTCGCCGTTTGCGACGCGCGTCACGCCCTGCCCGTTCCCGCAGGCCTCGACTTCGTCCAGGCCGCGGGCCTGCCCGAGACGGTGTTCACGGTCTACGCCAACGTCTTCGAGCACGGCGCGCTGAAGGCCGGCGAGACCATCCTGATTCATGGGGCCACCTCCGGCATAGGGGTCGCGGCGATCCAGATGGCCAAGGCCGCCGGCGCGCGCGTGATCGCCACCGCGCGAGGGGCGTCCAAGGCCGCCCAGGCCGTGCAAATGGGCGCGGACATCGCCGTCGACGCCACAGCCGAGGACTTCGAGACGGTCGCGCGGGCTCACGGCGGCGTCGATGTCGTGCTCGACATGGTCGCCGGACCCTATTTTCCGAAGAACATCGAAGCGCTGAACACCGGCGGACGTCTCGTGCACATCGCCGCCCAGGCCGGCGGGACCGTGGAACTGCAGATCATGAAGATCATGCAGAAACGCCTGATCATCACCGGCTCGACGCTTCGTCCGCGCGATGCCGACGAGAAGGCGAGGCTTGCCGGCGAGATCGAACGGGTGGTGTGGCCCTGGATCGCCGCGGGCAAGGTCAAGCCGATCATCGACCGGGTGTTCCCGCTGGCGGAGGCCACGGCGGCCCACGCCTGGCTCGAAACGGGCGAACATCTTGGCAAGGTGATGCTGGAGGTCTGAGACCGTCATCCGCCTGGCGGGCCCCGTCCTGTTCGACGCGGTCTGCGAGGATGTTCGGCGCGCCGATTGCCGCACCGCAGCAATAATCGCTTGCAACGCGAGCCGAACCGGGGTCTTTGCGCGGCGGGCCACGCCCTCCCAACGGGGCGCTGTCCATCTGTAAGGATGGGAGACATCACTATGACCACCGACGCCAAGCCGGCGATGCGTCCGGCCAGACCCGAGTTTTCATCCGGCCCCTGCGCCAAGCGCCCCGGCTGGACCCCCGAAAATCTGCGTACTGCCATTCTGGGACGGTCTCACCGTTCCAAACCGGGCAAGGCGCGCCTGCAGGCAGCCATCGACCGCACCCGCGACGTCCTTGAGGTCCCTGCTGACTACCTGATCGGAATCGTGGCCGGCTCGGACACCGGCGCCGTCGAGATGGCGCTGTGGTCGCTGCTCGGCCCGCGCAAGGTCCAGCTTCTGGCCTTTGAATCCTTCGGCAAGGACTGGGTCACCGACGTGGTCAAGCAGCTCAAGCTGCCGGCCGAGGCCCTCGACGCCCCCTATGGCGCCCTGCCCGACCTGACCAAGGTCGACCCCGAGGCCGACCTCGTCTTTACCTGGAACGGCACCACGTCCGGCGTTCGCGTTCCCAACGCCGATTTCATCGCCGCCGACCGCGCCGGCCTGACCATCTGCGACGCCACCAGCGCCTGTTTCGCCCAGGCCCTCGACTGGCCGAAGCTCGATGTCGTCACCTTCTCCTGGCAGAAGGCGCTGGGCGGGGAGGCGGCTCATGGCGTGCTGATCCTCTCGCCCCGGGCCGTCGAACGGCTGGAGAGCTACACGCCGTCCTGGCCGATGCCGAAGCTGTTCCGCATGACCAAGGCCGGCAAGGTCAACCGGGAGATCTTCGAAGGCGCCACCATCAACACGCCGTCGATGCTGTGCGTCGAAGACTACCTCGACGCCCTGAAGTGGGCGACGTCGATCGGCGGTCTCGCAGAACTCCGCCGTCGCGCCGACCAGAATCTGGCGGCTGTCGCCGCGTGGGTCGAACGGACCCCCTGGGTCGACTTTCTGGCCACCGATCCGGCCAGCCGGTCCAACACTTCGGTCTGTCTGAAGGTGGTCGATGAGAGGGTCACCGCCCTGCCGGCCGCCGGCCAGGCCGACTTCGCCAAGAAACTGGCGG
>CAIQDO010000538.1 GCA_903870555.1 uncultured Caulobacteraceae bacterium | reverse complement strand
GGCAAGGCCTTCGGCGCCGAGGCGAAGGTGAAGACCCATTCGCCGATGTTCTACGTCCACTGGCGCCTGAAGGCGGGCGCCAAGGCGCAGCTGGGCGCCGACTATCCCGAGCGCGCCGCGTTCGTCGCCGCCGGCGAGGTCGAGGTCGACGGCCGGACCTTTGGCGCGGGCAAGATGATCGTGTTTTCGCCGGGTCAGCCCATCCTGTTCACCGGCCTTAGCCCCGTGGCCGAGGTGATGCTGCTCGGCGGCGAGCCGGTGGGGCCGCGGTTTCTCGAATGGAACTTCGTCTCGTCGTCGAAGGCGCGCCTCGAACAGGCCAAGGCCGACTGGCGCGCCGGGCGGATGAAACTGCCAGACCTGGATCACGACGAGTTCATTCCGCTGCCGGGGTGACCGCGCGCGCCATCACCGCCGCCAGTGTGTCTCGGCCCGTCCACACCGCCGACGGCCAACCTCGGCGCCGGGCGGCCTCGACGTTCTCGACCTTGTCGTCGATGAACAGCAGATCCTCGGGCGCGAGCCCGGTTCGGGCCTCTATGGCGGCGAAAAAGGCGTCGTGTGGCTTCACCGCGCCGAGGTCGGCCGAGTAGTGCATGGCGTCGAAGTGGCGCGACAGGCCCACGGTCTCCCACAGGTATCGGGCGCGCTCGTGCTCCTGCACGGTCGCCAAATGCAGGGCCACGCCGCGGGCGCGCACCGCGTCGAGATCGGCGAGGAGAGCGTGATCCAGCCGGCTGTCGGCGGCGAGCCAGTAGTCGATCACCGCCTCTGCCGTGAGTTGAGGCGCGATCTCGGCCATGACGGGCGTCAAGCGGTCGCGTAACGCGGCGCGGCCGTGGACGATGTCGTCCCAGTTCGGCGCGAAGAACGCCGACTGCAGTAGCGAGGGCGCCAAGCCGAGGTCCGCCTCGAGTCCGGCCGACCAGCCCGACGGGTGGGGAGCGATCACCACCACGCCGTCCACATCGACCATCAACGCTTTCAGAGCCATGCCACGGCGAGGCTACAGCCTGAACGCCCGGGCGCAAGAGCGTCGCTTGGCGTTCGACGCAAGGGCGGCGTCAGGGCTCCTTGGGGGGCGGCGGGTGGTAGGCCAGTGAGGCCTTGGCGTCCGTCACGGCGCCGGGGCCTTTGAACGCCGCCGCGGTGACCGTGGCCGCGACGCCGGGCCGATCGCGATTGACGCTGGCGCGCTGGCCGGGTTCAGACTGGGCGATCGCGACCAGCAGCAGCTGAGCCTGGGTCGGCGGCTCATGCGGGGACCGCGCCGTGGCCATGTCGCCGAGGCCGGGCTTGGTGTCGACCCCGCCCGGGCCACCGCTGAAACCGACCGGATTGGTGTTCGGCGGCTGTTCCTCGCGGTAGACCAAATCGCTCGGCAGGCCGCGCACAGTCGTCTCGGCCCCGTTGTAGGCCAGCGCCGCGCCGCGCCATTTGGCTCCGACATAGCCCTGGCCGTCATAGCCGTGGCCGTAGTTGATCCCGCCGTAGTAGCCGACCTTGCCGGCCCAATAGCCCGGCGCGAAGCCATAGACGCCGTCGGCCCAGCGCCAATAGCCGGGGGTCCACAGCAGCCCGGGGCGCGGCGGACGAACCCAGGCCCCCGG
>CAIQDO010000537.1 GCA_903870555.1 uncultured Caulobacteraceae bacterium | reverse complement strand
CGCCGAAGTCGAGGCCCTGGGTTTGCGTGACGGTGATCGGGGTGAAGATGGTGACGCCGGCGGTGCCAGTAGCCGAGGTGCCGTTGACCGAGTCGGCCATGGCGGAAGAGGCGGCGGCGACGGCGAGCAGGGCCGAGGCGGCGAGGATGATGCGCTTCATTTGAAAGTCTCCAGGATGTCTGTTTGGGTTGCGTTGCACCCCCGTCCGGGGTGTTGACGACCTTCTAGGGCGACGGCCTGGAGACCGATATTCGGCAAAACTACGATCGTAGTTTCACGGTGTCGGGCGCGAGAAATGGCGCTGGACTGTGAGGCGGGTGCGCCGGTCCCCGCGGCCCACGTCCACCTCTTTGTGGAGATTGTGTTCGACGCCCGCCCGTTCAGCGTCGGCCCGTTTCACTCGCTCCGGGGTCGATCCGTGGTTGGGACATGGCCGGCGGCCGCAGCGTCGTCAAAGGGCGCAATCTCATCGATGGCGCGCAGTCCGTTGAGGGTTCGCGGGTACCCGATAAACGGCAGGAGTTGGGTGACGACGTCAATGAGGCGGGCGCGGTCGTTGCCGACCTTGAGGTTCGCTGCGACGTGGCCCCTGGCCTGGACATCGCAGCCGCCGAGCGCCACGAGCATGCTCAGCGTCAGCAGTTCGCGCGTCGGTACATCGACGCCGCCTCTCGACAGATGATCGCCGAAACAGTTGGCCGAAAGGAGGCGCTGGATATGCCCCGCGTCGGCGGGCGCCGACGCATACAGCGCCTCCACGCGTTCGGCCCCGATGATCGCCTTTTGCACAGCAAGGCCCCTTTCCATGCGGGTCTCGGGCGTCGTCGCCGATTGTCCGGGCAAAGGCAGCGCGACGCCGCGCTCGGTCAGGACCTCATTCGTGGCGTGGATGAAGTCATAGACCTTGGCGATGCCGACATAGGGAACGGCCTGATAGACGACCTCCTTCACCTCGACCGGCGAGACGCCCGCCGTCAGCGCGGCGCGCATCATGACATGATACTCGCGAAGGCCCTGGCTGGCGATGATCGCCGCGAGTTGCACCATCATGCGCGTCCGAACGTCCAGACGGGTCTCCCGCAGGACCTCGTCGAAGGCGAAGTTGTCGAAGATCTCGATCAGTTCGGGATCGGTCACCGGCAGGGTGGAGACATGGGTCGGGAAGAGCCTGTCGTGGACCCTCTGCGCCTGTTCGTTGGGGGGCATGGTCAGTCTCCTCGTCATGCGTCCGACACGGCGGCCTGGCCGCCCGGCGGCTCGGACCGACAGTTTAGGCAAGCGTCGCCCATGGTTAAGGCGTTAATATCGGCATGGGCTTATGTCTGGAGTTCATCAATGCGCCGTGAGGACCTTGCCGACCTGACCGCATTTCTGGCTGTGGCGGAGGCGCGAAGCTTCACCCGGGCCGCGGCGCGCCTGGGGACGTCCCAGTCCGCGCTCAGCCATACGGTGCGGCGCCTTGAAGACCGGCTTGGGCTTCGACTGTTGACGCGAACGACCCGGAGCGTCGCGCCCACGGAGGCCGGCGAACGGCTTTTGGAAACCCTTGGCCCGGCGCTCGATGAGATCGACGCCAAGCTCTCGGCGCTGACGGAACTGAGGGAAAAGCCCGCAGGCCTGGTCCGCATCACCACCAATCTGCACGCGGCGGAGTCGATCCTCTGGCCGGCGATTGATCGGCTCCTGCCCGACTACCCCGACGTGCAGGTGGAAATTTCCATCGACCAGGCCCTGACCAATATCGTCGCCGACCGCTTCGACGCTGGCGTGCGGCTGGGCGAGCAGGTCGAAAGGGACATGATCGCCGTGCGGATCGGACCCGACGTGCGGATGATCGTCGTCGCCTCGCCCGCCTATCTTGAACGGAACGGCGTTCCGGAGACTCCGCATCAACTGACGGAACACGCCTGCATCAACATCCGCCTGCCGACCTTCGGAGGCCTTTATGCCTGGGAGTTCGAGAAGGACGGTCGCGAACTGAATGTCCGCGTCGCCGGCCGCCTGACCTTCAACTACCTCCCCATGGTCCTCAAGGCCTGCGCCGCGGGATATGGCCTTGCCTTCGTTCTTGAGGACACGGCACGCGACTATCTGGCCGACGGCCGTCTTGTTCAGGTTCTCGACCCGTGGTGTCCGCGGTTCGCAGGCTATCACCTCTACTATCCCAGCCGACGTCAGCCGACGCCGGCCTTCGCCCTGCTGGTCGAGCGCCTGCGATACCGCGAGCGCAAACCACCCACGTCACATTCATGAATTTTCGACATAGACCCATCTCACAACAGCCGACTAATCCCGCCAATCTTGCTGGCGTATCGCCTTCGACACAGTCTTGGCGCCCACCTCGTGGGTTGGAGGTTCAGCGATGCAGATGCGCGTGCTCGGAAAAAGCGGTCTTGAAGTGTCGGCGATCGGCTTCGGCTGCATGGGGCTGAACTTCAGCTATGGCCATGCCCTGCCGAAAGCGGAGTGCATCGCGATGATTCGCGCGGCGTTCGAGCGCGGAGTCACCTTTTTCGATACGGCTGAGGTGTACGGCCCCTTCACCAACGAAGAGATTGTTGGCGAGGCTGTGAAGCCGTTCCGCGACAAGGCGGTGATCGCGACCAAATTCGGCTTCGACATCGTCGATGGCCGCATGGCGGGGTTCAACAGCCGGCCCGAGCATATCCGGCAGGTGGCGGAAGCGTCGCTCAAACGGCTGGGAGTCGAGGTGATCGACCTCCTCTACCAGCACCGAGTCGACCCAGGCGTTCCGATCGAAGATGTGGCCGGGACGGTCCGCGACCTGATCGCCGAGGGAAAGGTCAAGCATTTCGGCCTCTCGGAACCTGGGGTTCAGACAGTGCGGCGGGCCCATGCGGTTCAACCGGTCACGGCGTTGCAGAACGAGTATTCTCTGTGGACGCGCGGCCCCGAAACAAACGGCATCCTTCAGGTTTGCGAGGACTTGGGCATCGGGTTCGTCCCCTACAGCCCGCTTGGCAAAGGGTTTCTGACCGGCGCCCTGTCGAAGGACACCAAGCTCGGAGACAACGACTTCCGCAAGATCCTGCCGCGCTTCACAGCCGCGGCCATGGAGAAGAACCAGGCGCTGGTGGACCTTCTCAAGCGTATCGGCGCGGAAAAGAACAGCACGCCCGCTCAGGTCGCTCTGGCCTGGCTGCTGGCCCAGAAGCCTTGGATTGTCCCGATCCCCGGCACCACCAAGATACATCGGCTCGAAGAGAATCTCGGCGGGGCGAACGTCGCGCTGACCGACGCGGATCTGACGCAGATCGAGCGCGCCGCCAGTGAGATTCCGATCGAGGGCGAGCGGTATCCCGAGCAGCTACTGGCGACCACCGGGCGTTGAGACTCTGTCGCGGGTATCGCCTTTTTCCCTGGCTCCCGAGGCGGACCTGATTGTGGTCTTGCCCAAGATCGAAAAACGCGGCCGGGCGTTAGCCCGACCGCGTCGATCTTCAATCGATCAGCCCTCCTGGAAGACAGGAGCAGGAGAAGGATCAGGGATAGTTCACGGCCACGGTGTAGGAGCCGGTGTAGGCGCCGGCCGGGGTG
>CAIQDO010000536.1 GCA_903870555.1 uncultured Caulobacteraceae bacterium | reverse complement strand
CGGCGTCGACAGCTTCGAGCCGCCGCCGGCCTCCTCGTTGGGCGGAATGCCGCCGGTGATGATCATGCCGACCCCGCCCTTGGCGCGCTCGGCGAAGAACACCGCCTGCCGGTCGAAGCCGTTCTCCACGTCCTCCAGGCCGGTGTGCATGGAGCCCATCAGCACGCGGTTCTTCAGCCTGGTGAAGCCGAGGTCCAGCGGCGAGAACATCAGAGGGTATTTGTCGGCGCCGGACATAGGGTCTCCATCCTCGCGGGGCGGCCTGCGCCGCTTGTTGTCCCTCGACCCTAGCGGGCGCGCCGATCAGGTCAACGCTGACGGCGGGGAAGGGCGGGCTTGGCCAGAGCCCTTTCACCCTCCGTCGCGCCCGTTCCAAACCTGTTCGGCTTCAAATGGCCGGCGCTCCCTGTCCGGAAGCGCCTCGCCGGGATAAAGATCCGCGAAAAGTTGACTTGACCATGAAACGGGTGCCTTACATAATGTTATGGTAACATTACATCTCGAGGAGCTGTGTCATGCTTTTCTATCGTGCCCGAACGGGGACCAAGGACATTCCGTTGCCGTGGGTCCGGGCCCTGTCCCTGCTTGCATTGGCGGCCTATCCGATCGGCGCGCTCATTCTGGCGCTCGGGTCCGCTAGGGTCGTCGCCGTGGCCGCCGGCTACGGATTGATCCTGGCGGCGCTCATTGCCGCCGCGGCGCTCGTCGGGTCGTCCGCGCAAAGGATCGTCGGTGAACAACCGGAGAAGCTGGACGAATATGAAGTCCATCTCCGCCAAAGAACCCTGAGCCTGTCCTATGCCTGTTTCACGGTTCTCGTCCTGTTGACCGTCGTCTACGGAGCGATCGCGGCGGACAAAGGCCTCTGGCTGCCGCGAACATATGGCGAGTTCAACGGTCTCTTCTGGGGCGTGTTCCTCTATGCGTCGCTCCTTCCGACGGCCGTGCTCGCTTGGGCGCTCGACGCCGAACCTGCTTGAAGGCCGTCCATGGAGAACCGCATTCGTGTGCTTCGCGCTGAACGGCGATGGAGTCAGGCCGAGCTGGCGGCGAAGGTCGGGGTTTCCCGCCAAGCCGTCATCGCGATTGAATCCGGCAGGTACGACCCTTCATTGCCCCTGGCGTTCAAGTTGGCGCGGGTTTTCGACCGCGCCATCGAGGACGTCTTCTTCATGACGTCCAACGGCGCCTGATTATTGTCCGATGTGGCGTGGAAGATACCGTCGCCAATGTCCGCTTCGTGGTGGTTGGCCAAGACGAGGATTCGACGCCAATTTGGAACTCCCAACGTCCATTGAAGCCCAATCTAAAGCCAGAGCACAGCACGAAAAACGCGGCCGGGCGTCGGCCCGGCCGCGTCGATCGCGTTTCAATCCCCCGGGAAAGGTCCGGCGGGAAAAGGATCAGGGGTAGTTGACGGCCACGGTGTAGGAGCCGGTGTAGGCGCCGGCCGGGGTGTTGGCGGGCACGTTCAGCGAGCCGCCGACGGTGAAGGTCGCCGACGTTCCAGCCAGGACGACCGGGAGGTTGCTGGCGAGCGTCGTTCCCGTGATGCCGCCGGCG
>CAIQDO010000535.1 GCA_903870555.1 uncultured Caulobacteraceae bacterium | reverse complement strand
CGGCCGGTCCACGGCGGCTATGGATGACGGAGAGGCGGGAGCTGGTGGAAGGCGATCCCTGGACCCCGTTCTCGCGGGTGGCGGTGAGCTGCGATTTCGCCAGCCCCTTCGCCAACGCCGGGGACCAGGGTCTGGCCTATATCAACAGCGACGTGACCCTGTATCTGCATCGACTGCCCGTCAGCGAGTGGGTCGGCTATGAGGTGGTCAACCACGGGGCGACCGACGGGGTCGCCATCGGCGAGTGCTTCGTCCACGACGAACAGGGTCCGATCGGCTCGGCCACCGTGGCGGCCCTCGCCCAGGCGCGGGGCATGAAGTGACGGGCGGAACGCCGAGACCCGCTCAGCTCTGACGCGACAGAAGGCCCCGGCCGACGACGTTGGCCTGGATCTCGGCGGCGCCCTCGAAGATGTTGAGGATGCGGGCGTCGCACAGGATCTGGCTCATCTCATATTCGAGGGCGTAGCCGTTGCCGCCGTGGATCTGCACCCCGGCGTCGGCGTTACTCCAGGCCACTCGCGCCGCCAGCAGCTTGGCCATCCCCGCCTCGATGTCGCAGCGGTCGCCGGCGTCCTTGGCCCGGGCCGAGAAATAGGTCAGTTCCCGGGCGATCACGGTTTCGACCGCCATCATCGCCAGCTTGTCCGAGGTCCGCGGGAAGGCGATCAGCGACCGGCCGAATTGGCGCCGCTCCAGGGCGTAGGCCAGCGCCAGGTCAAGAGCCTTGCGCGCGACACCGACGGCGCGGGCCGCGGTCTGAATCCGTGCGCCCTCGAAAGTGCGCATCAGCTGGCGAAAGCCCGCCCCCTCGATGTCGCCGAGCAGCCCGTCTTCCGCCACCGCGAAGTCGTCGAAGGCGAGGACATATTCCTTCATGCCGCGATAGCCGAGGACGCCGATCTCGCTGCCCGTCAAGCCGTTGTCAGGAAACGGCGCTGCGGCCGCGCCGCGGGTCTTGGCGGCGAGGAACATCGACAGGCCGCCGTGGCCGGGCGTGCCGGCGTCGCTTCGCGCCAGCACCGTCATCAGGTCACTGCGCGACGCATGGGTGATCCAGGTCTTGGCGCCGGTCAGTCGCCAGGAGCCGTCCTCGGCCCGGCGGGCGCGGGTCGACAGGGACGCCAGATCGGAGCCGACGTCCGGCTCTGTGAACACCGCCGTGGGCAGCACCTCGCCCGAGGCTATGGATGGCAGCCAACGGGTTTTCTGGTCGTCCGTGCCATTCTGGCCGATCAGTTCGCCGGCGATCTCCGAGCGGGTGCCCAGGGAGCCGGCGCAGATCCAGCCTCGGCTGAGCTCCTCGGAGACCACGCACATCGCCAGCTTGCCAAGGCCAAGGCCGCCGTATTCTGGAGCGATGCAGACGCCGAACACGCCCAGGTCCGCCATTTCGGCGACGATGTCGTCGGGGATCAGGACATCGGCGAGATGCCAGGCGTGGGCGCCCGGCGCGATCCGTTCGTCGGAGAAGCGGCGGAACTGATCACGGATCATGTCCAGGGTCTCGTCGCCCAGCCGCTCGTCGGGGCGCCAGCCCTCGGCGAGACGCCCGGCCAGGTCGGACCGTTGGGCGGCGCGGGCCGATGGGCCGAGGTCCAGGAAGGCCGCCACAGCTGGATCGGCGGCAAGGGCCGCCGCGGGCGTCATGGCGCCGAGGTCGGCGGGACGGGCGATCTCGTTCTGGCTCATCGGCAGGCCGCCGAGAATCTGGGCGAGGTATTCGCCGAAGCCGATCTCG
>CAIQDO010000534.1 GCA_903870555.1 uncultured Caulobacteraceae bacterium | reverse complement strand
TCGCCCGCCTGGAGATCGACGCCATCCTGCGTGAGGTGCTCATGCGAATGGAAGACTTCGAGATTCCCCATCCGCCTGAATGGCTGGCCTCGACCTTCATCTCCGGCCCCAAATCCATGCCCGTCCGTTTCCGCCCCGGCCTACGTTTGTGAGGTGGCTTTGAAACGCCAAGACGCCAAGAGACGCCAGGAGATGTCGCCAAAACTGGCCAGGCGGCGGCGACACTTGCGACCGGATCGCGCGCGTAGCCCGCAGGAATACAAGCAGCACCCCCACGGAGCCAGGATCAGCAGAAGCACCTTGGCGTCCCTGGCGTCTTGGCGTTTCAAGGCCTTAACTCGCACCTCGAAGGACGACGCCCGATGACTGACTTCCGCACTGTTCCCGTCGGCGAGCTGTCGCTGCGCGTCGCCGTTGAGGGCAAGGGGCCGCTGGTGCTGATGGTGCACGGCTTTCCCGAATCCTGGTTCTCCTGGCGCCATCAGCTCGGCCCGATCGCCGCGGCCGGCTTCACCGCCGCGGCTATCGACGTTCGTGGATACGGCGGCTCCGACAAGCCCTACCCGGTGGAGGCCTACGCCATGGAGCGGATGGTGGGCGACGTCGCCGGCGCCATCGACGCCCTCAGCCCCGGCGGCGCCCCGGCGGTGCTGATCGGCCACGACTGGGGTGCGCCGATCGTTTGGAACTCGGCCCTGACCCGTCCCGACAGGGTGCGCGCCGTCGCGGGCCTGTCGGTGCCCTATCTCGGCGTCGCCGCGCGACCGTTCAACGAGGTCTATGAGGCGGTGTTCACCAAACGTGGCAAGTTCTTCTATCAGCACTATTTTCAGGCCGAGGGCGTGGCCGAGGCCGAGATGGAGGCCGACGTCCGCGGCGCCCTGCGCAAGTTCTACTACGCCATCAGCGGCGACGCTCCCGACGGGACCTGGCCAACCGACAAGGTCGTCGGCGATTCCCTGCTTCATCGCCTGCCCGATCCCGCGCCGTTCCCCGCCTGGCTGACCGCCGCGGATCTCGACTATTTCGTTGGCGAGTTCGAGGGCTCGGGCTTCCGGGGCCCGATCAATCGCTACCGCAACCATGAGCGGGATTTCGCCTGGCTTAATGGGTTCCAGGGTCGGACCATCGACCAGCCGTCGTTGTTCATTGGCGGCGAGCGCGATCTGGTTCTGTCGATGCTCGGTCGGGGCGATCTGGTCGCGATGATGAAAACCCAGCTCACCGATCTGCGCGGCGCCGACATCCTGCCGGGTTGTGGACACTGGACACAGCAGGAGCGTACGGCGCAGGTGAATGACCGCTTGATCCCCTGGCTGAAGTCGCTTTGACACCCTAAATCTTGGGCGAAACCGAAAGGCGCGCCCATGACATCTCCGTTCGACGGCTTCGAAGTGGCCAGGGCCCAGCGGCCCTCGGCGGCCGGCCATGATTTCGATCTCGACGCCGCCCTGGCTTCGGTGGTGGTGCTGCACGCCACCGTGCCGGAGGACGCCTTCACCGCCGCCACCCTGGGTCCCGAGCGCCTTGGCAACGGGGTGGTCATCAGCGCAGGTGGTCTTGTCTTGACCATCGGCTATCTGATCACTGAGGCGGACGAGGTCACCCTCCTCACCGGCGACGGTCGACGGGTGGCCGGTCACGCCCTGGGCGTCGATCCCGAATCGGGCCTCGGCCTGGTTCAAGCCCTGGAGCCTCTTGACCTGCCGGCCATGCCGCTGGGCGACTCTCGCCGGTTGCGGGACGAGGATTCTGTCATCGTCGCCGGCGGCGGCGGACGCGCCCACGCCGCCCAGGGCCGCCTGGTCGCCCGGGCCCCCTTCGCCGGCTACTGGGAATACTTCCTTGAAGAAGCGCTGTTCACCGCGCCTGGTCATCCGCACTGGAGCGGCGCCGCCCTGATTGGTCCGACCGGGGCGCTGATGGGCGTCGGGTCTCTGCAGATGACCCAGCAGGCGCCGGGCGGCCAGCCCAGCCTCATCAACCTGTCCGTGCCGATCGAGCTGCTGCCGCCTATTCTCGACGACCTCAGCCGCGGCCGCCCGCCACATCCGCCCCGGCCCTGGTTGGGGGTGTTCTGCCAGGACGGCGAGGGCCGGGTCGTGGTGATGGAGGTCTCCGCCGGCGGTCCCGCCTCGCGCGCCGAGATTCGCCCCGGGGACATCATCCTGGCGGTGGCCGGCGAGCCCGTCGGCACGCTTGCCGACTTCTACGCCCGGTTGTGGGCCTTGGGTCCCCCCGGCGCCGTCG
>CAIQDO010000533.1 GCA_903870555.1 uncultured Caulobacteraceae bacterium | reverse complement strand
GCTTTGGCCGAAAGTCGAGCGGCAGGTCCGCGAGGGTGTGGGGCATGGACGGGCTCGGCGGTAAGGGCGTGACGGGCGGCAACACGGAACGGCGCTGTAGCACGATCGTCATCAACGGCGACGGGCGATTTGATTGACCACCGGCGCCGGCCCGCGCAAAGAGCCGCGCATGTCCGCCTTCGAGATCCTTGACAGGCCCGCCTGGGCGGCTCTGACGACGCGCCAGGCCGGTGTCGCTGTCGGCGACGTGGCCGCTGTGCGGTTTGACCGCGACTACGCGCCGTTCGGGGGAGCCGCCGACGCCGGGAAAACCAGTCAGATCGCCCTGGCCGCTCTCGTCACTAGGACCGGCCCGGTCGTCGTTGTCGAACCCGACCCGCCGCCGCCGCCGCCGCCTGGCGCGCGACAGCTGTCCTGTGTCCAGGCGCACCAGATGGTCCTCGACGATCTCGCGCCCTGGCGGGGAGATGCCGATATCGTCGCCTTGACCGATGCCGACGCACCGGAGATGCTGGCCTTGGCCCGCCTCACCCGACCTGGCCCGTTCTCCATCCGCACCCACCAACTGGGCGACTTCTTCGGCGTTCGCCGCCATGGCGTTCTCGCCGCCATGGCCGGCGAAAGGATGAGGCCGAACGGTTTCACCGAAATCAGCGGCGTCTGCACCCACCCCGACCATCGCGGCAAGGGCCACGCCGCTGCCCTGACCCGCCATGTCGCCACGCGCGTGCTGACGCGCGGGGAGGGGGCTTTCCTGCACGTTCTGACCACGAACACCGGCGCCATCCGGGTTTATCAGGCGCTCGGCTTTCGCATCCGCCGCACGCTTTCCATCGCCGTGCTCGCCCAACTTGTGACAAGGTCGCGGGAGATGGCCACGCAGTCGCCTCACCCCTGATTGTCTGCTGAATTCGCGGGAGCCGTTTTCGCCCTGACGAAATAGATTTCCGGATGAAGCCCGGAAACGTCGTCATGGTTTGATCTAGGACGTGCAGGATCTCCCGCCGGGTGTTAGCCTGAACGCCGTTTCTTGGTCGCGAGGGACGATCGTGTTCGCAGGGCAGACCGCGAAGACGCTTCCATGGATGCCGGACGATGCCTGCATCGCCCGGG
This sequence comes from uncultured Caulobacteraceae bacterium, assembly GCA_903870555.1. Taxonomy (GTDB): domain Bacteria; phylum Pseudomonadota; class Alphaproteobacteria; order Caulobacterales; family Caulobacteraceae; genus Acaudatibacter; species Acaudatibacter boreus. Next base: position 5,452 of record CAIQDO010000533.1, on the reverse strand, counting down.
TCGAGGGGCTTGCGCGGACTCATCGCGCCGCGGTCCATGAGGTCCTGTCGCCTGTCGTCGCAGCCTGGCACCCGAAATTCCGCGTCGAGTCCGCCGCCGAGTTCGACAAGATGATCGAACTCAGCACAAAGATGACCCTGGTCGGGCACGCCTGCGCCGAGGTTGTGGGGGCGCCGTTTGGCGCGCGGGAGCAGCGCATCGCGGCCCTCTATGGGGGCTGCTGCTTCCTGGCCGACAGCTTCATCGACAACTTCGGCGACGCCGCGTCGCGGGACTATCTGCGGCGGTTCGACGAGCTGTTCCTGTCGGGTTGGTTCGAAGTCAGGACCGACCGGGAGCGCCTGTTCTACGTTCTTGCGGCGCGGCTGTTCGCCGAACGCGACATGCTCGAACCGATGGTGCGACAGGCGACCCTGAAATTGCACGCGGCCCAGTCGCTGGACGCCCTGTTGCGGATTGACCCTTGGCGAACCACCGACCTGACTGCCACACAACGTCGGGCCTTGTTTAAACGGGTCGCCCGTGACCGAGGCGGCCACACCATCCTGCTGTTGACGGTGCTGGTGGCGCCGAGGCTCGCTCCCGGCTTGGTGGCGGGGCTGTTCTCGGCGGGGTCGCTGTTCATGTACATCGACGACCACGGCGACTTTTTCACCGACCGGCGCGACGGCCGTTCCACCTATATGAACCTGTTACGTCGTCCCGAACCGGCGCTCCACCGCATTGTCACGGCCCACTTTCTGACGATCCTTGCCAAGCTGCCCGGCAATGAGGGCCGCGACGCGCTGCTGGCGATCCTCGCCCGCTACTATTTCACTCGTATAGACAAGCACCGCGTCCAAGAGCAGGGCGGGGGAACGGCGTGGGACGTCTATGAGTGACGCTCCCCACATGGCGCCTGGCGGGCTCGTGGTCGATCAGGTTGCCCTGGCGATCCAGACGCTGCGCGCCTCCACGCCCGGGCATTTCGACGCCCTGGTCCGGATTGACAATCGTGCGGACGAAGCAATCGCCCCATTTCAGTTCGACGCCGCGCGTGGTATGCTGCACAGGAAGGGATGTCGCGCAATCCCGGTGAATGCGCCGCTGCTCGGGCTGGCGGAAGCCGATCCCGATTACATGATCTATGCCTGCAAGCGGTGCAAGCCAGTGCCAGAGACGTCGCCGGAGACCAAGGCTGCTGATCGCGCCGACGTAATGTTTGGTCTGGTTTCACTCGTCGATCAATTCGCTGGCGTCCTGAAGGAGCGAGGTAGGGACTATAGACAGACCGCCGATGGCCAGCATCTGGGCGCGCAGCTCCAGGATGTTTACCAGGCCCTTGGCGCGCGTGAGAAAGAGATCGTCGACGTTGTCATCGGCGCCCTCGACCAAGTGGCCGCCCGTCTGAGGTCTTTGGATGGCGGGCTGAAACAGACTGCAGCCAAGGGAGAGGACTGATGCCACGCATCAACCTGTCTATCCGCATCGGACCGATGGTCCATTTCACCGTGCAGGGGGAGACCTGCAAGCAGGTCGCCGAGGCCCTGGAGGGGTATGAGGCGCTCAATGATATCGTCGATCGGATGTTCTCCGATCTGGCCAACCGCGTCTATCCGGACGGCGACATCCCCGCGCCTGAATTCGACCAGGAGATGCAGGCATGAACCTCAAGTCTCGTCTCAGCGTCGCCATGAACCCCAATCTTGAGATCCGTGGGCGGGCTCGCCCGATCGAATTCGCTGTGCGGGGCGGCGGGGCTCTCGAAGTCGCCACGGGCCATATCCATGCCGAATTGGATGTCGTGCCAATGCGCGTGGCGATGCCGTTCATGCGCAACCGGCGCGTGGTGCTGGCCTCGTTCGGCCCCTTCCGCATGACCATCAAGCCGTTGACCCTGGCGCTTCAGTCCACCGACGTCCGCGCCGAGGGCAGAATTGGCGGGGAGGAGGAGGGAATCGAAGCCAAGGTTCATGTCGAGGGACACTGCCAGGTCGAAGTCGCCGCTTCCAACGAGGCCGAGATCAAGGCCGTCAAGGCGTCGTTCGAAGGGATATTCGACGAATGACCCGCTGCGGTCCGACCATCATCCATGACGCGGTCTGGCGCCACCGGGTGGAGGTGGCGGTGTCGCCGCCGCGGGCGGAGTTGTATTTCCACGACGAGCGCTGGATCGATCCGATCAATACTCAAATCCGCTTCGAGGCGGCGGTGTTCAATTCCCAGAGGGGCGCGACCTGGAGCGTGCTGTCGGCCTCGGGCGCCCCAGGGGCTGGAACGATAGACGAGACAGGTCTCTACCGCGCGCCGGACATGGGCGGCCTCCACAGCGGGGACACCGACATCGTCGTCGCGACCTCTCGGGAGGATCCTCTCCGCAAGGCCTACGCCTGGGTGACGCTGGTGGGGGAGGGGCCGTTGGTGGCGCCGCCTCCGACGCTGGAAATCTGGCCCAGGTCGGTGACGCTCTATCATTGGTCGGGCGTCGACAATCCTTACATGGCCCAGGCCAACAAGATGCGAATGTTCCGCGCCTTCCCACGCAACGCGGCCAGCCCCTCTGTCACATGGGTCTCCAGCGCTGGCCAAATCGAGGTTCAGTCCGACACGAGATTTTGCGCCTATCTGGCGCCCGACACGGGGTGGGACCCTGATTCAAATCAGGCAACGATCGTGACGGTCACGGCGTCATTGGCTTCCAAGCCCAGCGTCACGGCCGACGCCAAGGTGTTTCTCGTCAATTATGATTGGCCGAAGTTCTGGTGATGCCGAGGGAGGCGCGAGATGGGTGACATTTCGGTCAAGATCACGGAAATCGACACCGTCCATACGATCCCGGTCGATATCAACAAGATTCCGCCTGTTCATATCACCGGTATCGATCAGGTCCACCAGATCTCGCCGGTCGCGGTCCACATCAAGGAACTCAACCAGGTCGATCCGCTGCTGATCGAATCCCTTCGCGTCGATCGGGTGTCCAACATTGACCCGCTGTCGGTAGACCGTCTGAATGTCACCCGCCTGCCGGTGGTCAATCTTTCGGTCAATCACGCGCCCGAGATCGCCATCGCCGTGAAGAGCCTGCCGCCGGTGCCCATCGCCCTCACCCAGGCGTTCGACCTGTCCAGTGATTACAGCGCCCGCGCGCGCGTCCTGGGTTTTGAGGTCCTGCGGCTGCGACTCACCGGCAGCACCCGCGTGACTCCCCGCGATCTGGCGCGACGCGAACAGGCCCACACTCCGGATACCAGCTTCCCGCGTGTCGCCGCGGCCGGCAATCCGGCCATCCCCAGCCGGATGGAGGAGCGCTCGACGGTGGTTCGCCACGGCCTGCATTGCGGAGCGCCGCGCTTTGCCTACTCCACTGGCAAAGGAGACTGACAGATGCGTCCCACGACAGCCGAGGCCGCTGGCGCCCTGATCGCCGCCGCCGTGCGCGCGCCGAAGGCCCTTTTCTGGGGGCCCCGCTCCATCATCCGCCGGACAGTGCATGACTTCGTTTGGGGCCACGAGCCGCCCCGTTGCAGCCGGCCGCCACCTCGGGAGGTTTGGCGGGTGTCCTGCGAGCCGCCTTGCTACGGCTGCCAGACCTGCTGGCGGCGCCATGTCTAAGGCGACCAACGGCGCATACGCGGCGCCCGAGCCGCCCCCGGCCGCGGATCCCCCGCCCGCCGCCGCCTCGCCGGAATTGAAGGCGCGCATTGATCGCTATGGCGAGGTCCTCGCCAAAGCCTTCGACCTCGCCGAGGCGGGCCTGTCCCTGGGCCTGACGGTGATCGGCGCGGTCGGCGCCGCCGCCCAAAAGAAGATCCTTGAGAGCCGGGCCGACGGCGCCGGCGAACCTTCCGTCGGCGTGCCACCCGGTCCGCCGGCAGAGGAGTCGGCCGCCGCAGCCGACGACGCCGAGACGGCCTGGGGTATCACAAACCGATTGCCGATCGTCCCCGGCGCGCCGGTCGCTGTGTCGTTCTCGATCAACAACGACAGCCCTCTGGCGCCGCGGCCGGTTTCCCTCGCGGTTGAGGCCTTCGTGGGCGAGCAGAGCGGCGCGACCCTGCCGCCCGGGGCGCTGACCGTTTCGCCCGCCACGACCACCATCGCGCCGATGGATTTCGAGAAGTTCGTCCTTCATGGCGCGATCGCCCCGGAAACGCCGCCCGACGTCTACCTCGGCACGGTTCGCGTCGGTGACGACGGCGGCATGCGGATCCCGGTGCGGCTGGTCGTCGAACCAGGGGGGAGGGCGTGATGCACGACGTCATCGTTGTCGGCGCCGGGCCCGGCGGCAGCGCCGCCGCCAGTTTCCTCGCCCGCGCCGGCGTCGATGTTCTGCTTCTCGACCGTTCGGATTTTCCCCGAGATAAGGTCTGCGGCGACGGCCTGACGCCCCAGGCCATCTACTGGTGCGAACGCCTCGGCTGCGCCGAGGAGGTGCTGGCCCAGACGAGCGGCGTGATTTTCGACTGCGACCTCTTCATCAACGGCAAGAAGACGCTAACGGGCGGCTTCCCGGCCGACACCGTCTATCCGGAGTTCGCGGTGCTCCTCGACCGACGCCGGTTCGACGACATCATCCGGCGTAACGCCATGGCGCATGGCGCCCGGTTTCGGCCCAACTGCACGGTAAAGTCGATTGAACGCGACGCTGGCGGCGTGACCGTCCACGCCCGCACGCCCGTCGGCGAGGAGAGCTTTCGCGGCCGCATCGTCATCGGCGCCGACGGCGTCTCATCGACCATTTCCCGCGCCATCGGCAACACCCTCAAGGATGGCGTGATGGCGATCTCGCTCCGCGCTTACTACAGCGACGTGAAGGCCTCCGGGTCACCACTCCGGGTGTATTTCGACGAGGCCTACTTTCCGGGCTACGCCTGGATGTTCGTCGACGACCGCGGCATGGCCAACCTCGGCCTCGGCTATGCGCCGGACCCGAATTTCCCGATACCCGGCAGCCTTCGGACCTGGTTCGATCGCTTTTTGACCCACGACCTGGCAGAGGAACTGGCGGGTGCGACACGGTGTGGACCGGTCTCAGGCGGTTCGGCAGCCTTCTACCGGGTCCGGCGTATCTGCGACGATCGGGTTATGTTGATCGGCGACGCCGCCAACCAGGCCGACCCGCTCAACGGTGGCGGCATCCACAAGGCCATGGAGGGCGCCTGGTTTGCCGCCGAGGGCGCGCTCGCGGCTCTCGACGCGGGTGATTTCTCCCGAGCGGGGCTGGGGCTCTACGAGCGACTGTGGCGGCGGCACTGCGAATGCGACTGGCAGACCGGTGAGATGTTCCTGACAATCGCCAAGAACCCCGCGCTGAAAAAATTCTGTCTGTTCGGCGTCGAGCAGATCGGCCTGTTGACGGAGACCGATCCCCGATTCCGCGATTTCTGCGCCGGGATCTTCAGCGGCGTGGTCGCCCAAAGCCTCTGCCTGTCCCCGCGGGTCCTCTATTCGGTCGTCCCGAAGGACGTCGCCT
>CAIQDO010000532.1 GCA_903870555.1 uncultured Caulobacteraceae bacterium | reverse complement strand
GTCTCCGTCGGATTGGGCCGGGGCGTTGTCATGGGATCGTTCCGTTGACCCAATCCGATCCCTGTGGCCGCCTCGTCAAGTCGCGGCGGAACCTATAGAGGCGACCGCGGTGCGTCAAGACTGGCCCGCAACCCTCTAAGTCTATGAAATAACGTGATAAACGGAGATTCACCTGCTTTTCCCCGATGCGGAGGGCGGCCCCGCGACGGGCGCCGGGGCCTCAACGCGCCGCCAGGGCCTCGGCTTGCCGCAGGTCCACGGAAACCAGCTGTGAGACGCCCCGCTCGCGCATGGTGACCCCGAACAGACGGTCCATCCGCGACATGGTCAGGGGGTTGTGGGTGATGGTCAGGAACCGCGTCGGCGCGCGGCGGCGCATCTCGCCGAGCAGATCGCAGAACCGCGCGACATTGGCGTCATCGAGGGGGGCGTCGACCTCGTCCAGAACGCAGATCGGCGCTGGATTGGCCAGGAACACCGCGAAGATCAGGGCCACGGCGGTGAGGGCCTGCTCCCCCCCGCTCATCAGGCTCATCACCGCCATCCGCTTGCCGGGCGGGCAGGCCAGGATCTCCAGTCCCGCCTCGAGCGGGTCGGCGGACTCCACCAGCCGCAGCTCCGCCGCGCCCCCCTGGAACAGGGTGGTGAACAGATCCCGGAAATGCCGGTCGATCACCTCGAACGCGGCGGTCAGCCGTTCGCGGCCTTCGGCGTTGAGTTCCTCGATGGCCTGTTTCAGCCGGCTGAGCGCTCCGGCGAGATCGGCGCGCTCGGCGGTCATGGCGCCTAGGCGGGCGGTCACCTCGGCCATCTCCTCTTCGGCGAGCAGATTGACCGCGCCCAGCGCGTCGCGCTCGCGCTCCAGGGCGGCCAGCAGGGTTTCGGCGCCTCCTGCGTCGTCGGGCAGGCCGACGGCCTCTTCCGTCAGCCGGCGTCCGAGATCATCTGGCTCCAGGCCTGTGGCGTCGCGAACCGCCTTGGTCTGGTCTTCCAGGCGCTCGGTCGCCGCCTCCAGGCGGGCGCCGGCCCCGGCCAGCGCCTCGCGCGCCTCGGAGGCCGCCGCGTCTGCCGCGCGCGCGGTCCGGTCGGCCAGGGCTCGCCGGGTCTCCGCCGCGGCCAGGGCGTCGGCGGCGCGGTTGCGGCGGCGGGTGGCGGCGTCCAACTCATCGATCAGCATCAGCCGGCGCGCCTCGACCGTTTCCGGCGCCCGGGCGGCTTCGGCCAGGGCGGCCACGGTCCTTTCCCGCTCGGTCTCCAGCTGGCCCTGCCGCCGCATTGCGGTTTCGTTCCTGCGCGTCCACTCGGCGTGGTCCCGCCGCAGGCCTTCCAGCCGTCGCAGCCTGCCCCCCCGGACCGCCGATTCCCGATCGAACGCGGCGCGGGCGGCGGCGGCGGCCTCGCGGGCGGCGGCGGCGGCGGCGCGATAGCGGGTCAGGCCGGCGGCCTCTGCATCCCCGGACGGCATGGCGGCGACCAGGCTGGCGGCGGCGTCGGCGGCGACCTGAGCTTCCGCCCGTTCGCTTTCGAGCCGGATCACGGCGTCGTCCAGGGCCTGGCCGCGGGCGGCCCGCAGGGCGGCCTCCCTTTGCAACCGCTCCACCGCGTCGCGGGCCCGGGCCAGGTCGTTTTCCACCGCCCTCGGTCGGTCCCGCGCCGCACGAAGGTCGCGTTCCGCGGCGGCGAGTCGCGCCGCCGCCTCGTCGTGGGCGGCCTTGGCTCGCGCCGAGGCCGGGGCCAGTGCGGCGACCTCGGCTTCCAGCGCCGCGAGCCGGGTCTTCTGTTCCAGGCGCACCTGGCTGGGCCTCGGCGCCGCGGCCTTGACCGTGAAGCCGTCCCATCGCCACAGGTCGCCCTCCGTGGACACGATGCGGCAGCCTGCCGGCAGCAAAGGCTGCAGCCGCGGCCCGTCGGCCCGGGCGACCAGACCGGTGAAGGCCAGGCGGGCGGCAAGTTGCCCGGGGCCTTTCACGGCCGCCGCCAGCGGGGTGACGCCCTCCGGCCAGACCGGAGACGCGGCGTCGCGCCCGTTCCAGAAGCTCAGGGCGCGCGGATCGAGGGCGGCGGTCAGGTCGTCGCCCAGGGCGGCGGCCAGGGCGGCCTCCAGACCGCCATCGGGCGTCACGGCGTCGAGGGCGGTCGGATAGGGACCCGAGGCGACCGACGCGCTCAGCCGCGCCAGCCCCTTCGCTTCGGTGCTCTTGCGCGCCAGCGCGTCCTCGGCCGCCCGGGCCGACTGGCGGCAGTCGCTTTCGGCGCGGGCGGTGTCGGCCCGGCGCTGTTCGGCGGCGTCCAGCTCGGTCCGGGCCTGGGCGAGCGCCGCGGTCGCGGCGGCGAGGGCGCGGCTGGCGGCCTCAAGGTCCGGCGTCACCACGGGTCCCAGGGCGCGGCGTTCGGCCTGGGCCTGGGACATCGTCT
>CAIQDO010000531.1 GCA_903870555.1 uncultured Caulobacteraceae bacterium | reverse complement strand
GTATCGCCCGAACCCAGGATCCCCTTTGCCGCCGATCATTTCCGTCAGGGGTCTGACCAAGACCTACGCCTCGGGGTTTCAGGCGCTCAAGGCGGTGGATCTAGACATCCGGCGCGGCGAGATCTTCGCCCTGCTCGGACCGAACGGGGCCGGCAAGAGCACCCTGATCAACATCGTCTGTGGCCTGGTGCGGCCCTCCTCGGGAACGGTGTTGGCCGATGGCCATGACATCGTCCGCGACTACCGCGCCGCGCGGGCAGTGATTGGCCTGGTGCCGCAGGAGATCGCCACCGACGGCTTCGAAACGGTGTGGTCGACGCTGAAGTTCAGCCGCGGCCTCTACGGCAAGGGCCGCGAACCAGCCTATCTCGAACGGGTGCTGCGCGACCTGTCGTTGTGGGACAAGAAGGACAGCCCGATCCTCGCCCTGTCCGGAGGCATGAAGCGGCGGGTAATGATCGCCAAGGCCCTCAGCCATGAGCCAAGGGTGCTGTTCCTCGACGAGCCCACCGCCGGAGTCGATGTCGACCTGCGCCGCGACATGTGGGCCCTGGTCCGCCGGCTGCGCGACGACGGCGTCACCATCATCCTCACCACCCACTATATCGAGGAGGCCGAGGAGATGGCCGACCGGGTCGGGGTGATCAACCACGGCGAGTTGATCCTTGTGCAGGACAAGCAGACTCTGATGAGAACCCTCGGCAAGCGTCAGCTGACCCTGGCCCTGCCGGCGGCTCTCACGGCATTGCCCACGGGCCTCGCCGACCTGCCGCTTGAGATCTCCGGCGATGGCCGAAGCCTGGTCTACACCTTCGATCCCAGGGCGGCGGGTGAGGGGGTGTCGGGCCTGATGCGGCGGCTGATCGACGCCGGTGTCGAGTTCAGCGATGTCGCCTCCAGCGAGACCTCGCTCGAGGAGATCTTCGTCAACCTGGTGAGGCCGCGGACATGAATTTCAACGCCCTTCGGGCGATCTATTTCTTCGAACTGTCGCGATGGTTCCGAACCCTGGTGGGCAGCGTGCTGTCGCCGGTGATCTCCACCTCGCTCTACTTCGTTGTGTTCGGCTCGGCGATCGGCTCCCGCATGACCGCCATCGACGGGGTGACCTACGCCGCCTTCATCGTTCCTGGCCTGACGATGCTGTCGATCCTCACCGAGAGCATCGGCAACGCCTCCTTCGGCATCCACATGCCCAAATGGTCGGGGACGATCTACGAGTTGCTGTCGGCGCCCGTCTCCTGGTGGGAGGCGGTGATCGGCTATGTCGGGGCGGCGGCCACCAAGTCGGTGCTGCTGGGCGGGATCATCCTGATCACGGCTCGCGTGTTCGTGCCCTACCACATCGTCCATCCCGTCTGGATGGCGGCTTTCCTGGTGCTGACGGCGGTGACCTTCTGCCTGTTCGGCTTCATCATCGGGGTCTGGGCGGAGGGCTGGGAGCGGCTGCAGATCGTTCCGACTTTGATCATCACCCCCCTGACGTTCCTGGGCGGCAGCTTCTATTCCATCGCCATGCTCCCGCCGTTGTGGCGGAAGATCACTCTGTTCAACCCGGTGGTGTATCTGGTCAGCGGCTTTCGCTGGAGCTTCTACGGGGTGTCCGACGTCGGCGTCGGCCTGAGCCTCGGCATGACCCTCGGCTTTATGGCCCTTTGCCTGTTCGGCATCTGGTGGATTTTCCGGACCGGGTACAAACTCAAGCCGTGAGGAGACTCGAACCCATGCCCCAGACGACACGGCGCGCCGTTCTCGCCGCCGCCGGCGCCCTCGTGGCCACCGCGGCCGGCGCCCAGACCCCTGCCGCCGCGCCGGCCCTGCCAAGAGTGCTGATCCAGACCGCGCAGGGGCCGATAACCCTGGAGTTGGCGACCGACAAGGCGCCGGTCACCTGCGCCAATTTCCTGCGTTATATCGACGCCCAGCGTTACGACGGCGGCGTCTTCTACCGCGCCCTGAAACTGCTGCCGTCGCCCCTGACCGGCCTGATCCAGGCCGGAGTCAAGAACGACCCTGGCAAGGCCTTCCCGCCGATCGCCCATGAAAGCACCAAGGTCACCGGCCTCAGTCACAAGGATGGAGCGGTCTCCATGGCCCGCTACGATCCG
>CAIQDO010000530.1 GCA_903870555.1 uncultured Caulobacteraceae bacterium | reverse complement strand
TCACCGGGTGATGAGCTGCGTTGCCCGCTGTCCTGACGGCCGTACGTCGCAGAGGTTCGATTGCGATGACCCGAGTTTCGATCCCTGCGGCGGCGGCGCGTCCGGCCCCGCCTATGCCCCCGACCCGTTCGCCGAACGGCGGCAGCACTACGCCGCCCTGCTCGACCGCGCCCGGCGGCTTGTGGGCGATCTGTCCGCCGATGCCTCCAGTGACGCGGCGCTGGACCAGCGGCTGAGCGAGCTCGACGATCGGCTGGAGCCGGTCTATGCGGCGGCGTGGCGGCGATGGGCGGGCGCCAACGCCGAGATGGCGGCGCTGGGCCCGGCCACCAAAAGGCTGGAAGCCCTTTCCGACAGCTACGCCATGACGCTTTCGGATACGGCCGCGCCCGACTTGGCGAAGCACCGGGCCGAGGCCGATGCCTTGGAGGCGCAGCGGGACGCCGCACGGGCGGCCTTCGGCAAGATCGTGACCGCCACCGATTACTATCGCACCTTGGGTCGCGCGCAGATGGGCCGCATGGGCCGCTGGATCAATGTGGTCTTGCCGCGTTCCGCCCGGACCGATGATCTGCGACCGCAGGTCCTGCCCTTGGCGCCGCTGGAGGCGGGCAGCGAGCCTCCCTCCACCCCCGCGCCGCCCCACCTGATTCCGGCCGTCACCCTGCGGCCCGCCATTCCCCCGCCGCCCAGCGTCGTCTTCACGGGCGCGCCGCCGCCGCGTCCGGCCCTGCCGGCGGACGTCGACGGCAGGCTGACCCTGCTGGAAAGCCGCGTGACGGCGACCGCGGAGGCCTTGGACGGCGCGGCCGCGTCGGAAGCCGAGGTGGCGTCCACCCTGGAGCGCTATCGGCAGGACGTCGACGGCGCCGGCCAATATATCGCCAAGCTTGATCAGGCCGAGGGCGCCGACGCCGACGCCCAGACCCGGGCCTGGGACGCCGAGCACCAGTTGGACGACGATCGCGCCGGTGTCCGGCGGGAATCCGCCTTCCTGTTTTCGGACGCGGCCCGGGAGTTCGTGCAGGAATCCTTCCGCAAGCATGTGGTCGAGCCGGAGCTGAAGCGCATGGTCCTGGCCGCCTACGTCGGGCGACCGCCTTATGAATTGACCGGCGCGTTCGTCGAGGAGGCCTGGTCGAGTCACAAGCTCCATCTGTTCAGCCTGGTGGAGACGGGCGAAACCGCCGCCGACGCCCATGCGCTGGTCAAGCGTACCCTGGACCTGGTCGACAACGGCGAGGCGGCCGTCAATGAGGCCGCCCGGCTGCTGGCGACCGCCGACCCGGCCGAGGCCCAGGCCTTCGCCGACGACCTCGGCGAGCGGCTGGGCTCGAACGCGCGGTCTCTGGCCGCCGAGGCCCTGAAGACCGCCGACATTCCGCAGCCCTACAAGGTGTTCTGGCTGAAGTACTTCGTCGGCGACTGAAGGCGCGCCGCCGCGCGTAAACGATCTTGACGCGGCCCCATTAAGTCCGTTGGATAAATCGTCCGATTTAGCCACTCCCGGCCCGAGCGCCCGCCCGCATGAATGCGCCTGAACCCGAAGCCGCCGTCGAGCAGGACGCCCGCGCCAGACTGAAGCGCGCGGCGCGGCGGCTGTTCGCCGAGCGCGGCTTTCGCAATGTCACGGTGCGCGAGATCGCCGCCGGCGCCGGACAGAAGAACCACGGGGCGGTCGGCTACTACTTCTCCTCCAAGGAGGCCCTGGCGCGGGAGATCCTGATCGACGGGGCCATCGTCATCGAGACCCACCGCAACGCTCTGCTCGACGACCTCGAGGCTTCCGGCGCCGCGTTGACGGTGCGCGATCTGGTGGCGGCCATCGTCGTCCCTTCGGCCCTGATGGTCAGCGACGATCCGGGCCAGGCGCAGGATTTCAACCGCTTCCTTTCGGATATCGGCGCCAACCATCCGGCGATGATCCTCGACGCCCTCGCCGATCGCTGGAACGTCGGCTACCAGCGCTGCCTGACCCGGCTGCGGCCGCTGATGCCGGGCCTGACCCTGGCCGAGAAGAACCGCCGCTTCGTGTTTCTGGGGGCCTATGTCAGCGCCATGCTAGCCCTGCGCGAAGGCATGCTGGCCGACACCTCCCGCGGCCATCCCATCTGGCAATCACAGAGCACCCTCGACGACATCATCGGCACCGCCGCGGCCATCCTGCTGGCGCCCAAGCCGGCCGCCACCGGATAACCCCTTCGCCGCGGGACAGCGGCGGCCATCAGCCGGGGGGCAAGACAAGAAGACGGAGAGGAAACCATGAGCCATTTCACCACGGACGATCAGGCCGCCCTGCGCGACGCCGCGGCGGTGTTCGCCCGCAAGGAGATCGAGCCCCTGGCGGCGCGCATCGACCGCGAGGAGCGCACCCCGCCGGAGCTGGCGGCCAAGGTCGCCGAGCAGGGTTTTCTCGGCCTGTTCATTCCCGAGGAATACGGCGGCGCCGGCGCCGACCTGACCTCCTGCTGCCTGGTGCTGGAGGAGCTGGCCAAGGCCTCGCCCGCCTTCGCCGGCCTGCTGTCGGTGCAGATGATCCTGTGCCCGGAAGTGATCCTGGCGGTGGGCAATGAGGAACAGAAACGCCGCCTGCTGCCGCCCAGCGCCCGGGGCGAGCGGGTGATGGCCTATTCCCAGACCGAGCCGGCCGGCGCCGGCAACACCCCTTCCACCAGACCAGGCTGACCCCCGACGGCAACGGGTGGCGGCTGAACGGCGCCAAGCTGTTCTGCACCCAGGGCGAGGCCAAGACCTATCTGGTGATGTGCCGCACCGAGCGCGACGGCGTGCAGGGCTATGGCTGCGTCATCGTCGAGCAGGAGGCCGACGGCTTCCAGGTCGCCCCCTATGAGGACAAGCTCGGCTGGCGCGGCACCAACACCGGCCCGATCAGCTTCACCGACATCGCCATCACCCCGGAAAATGTCGTCGGCGACCTGCTGACCGGCAATTCCGACTTCTTCATGATCGCCAACCAGTCGAGCTTCCTCGGCCACGCCGCCACCTCCCTGGGCTGCGCCGTGGGCATGTTCGAGAAGACCCTGGCCTATGTGAAGGAGCGCAGCCTCTACGGCGAGCCGATGCACAAGCTCTCGCCGGTGGCCGACCGGATGGGCATGGCCTGGAACAAGATCGAGGCCATGCGCGCCCTGCTCTACACCAGCACCCGCCTGTTCGACGACGGCCGCCGCGACCTGGTGCTCGGCTCGACCTGCAAGTCTTGGGTCTGCGAGACCGCCTATGAGGTCTGCCACACCCTGCTGCAGATGTGGGGCGGCAGCGGCATGATGGATAGCACTGGCGTCAACCGCTACTTCCGCGACGCCCGCGCCAAGCTGATCGCCGAGGGCGCGACGGAGATGCACACCAGCATCATCGCCAAGTCGGTGCTGGGTCTGGTCTGACCCGCTCTCAGCCCGCGACCTTCAGGAACGCCGGGTGGCGGAAGGGATCGCCGCTCGTCTTGCCCTTGTGAAAGCCCTCCAGCCTCGGCCCGGCGCGGCCGGGGCGCTGGTCGTAGACGGCGTCGGTCCCGAACCAGCGCAGGGTCAGGGTGCGGCGGCGGCGGCCCGGATGGGTCGGCGCTCCGCCGTGCAGCAGGGCCGGATGGAACAGCACCACGTCACCCGGCTCTACCGCGAAGGAGACGATGTCGAAATCCTCGCGATGGGCCTCGATGTCGGGCAGGCGGGGCATATTGGCGTCGGGATGCAGCGGGGCGGTGTCGTCGCCCAGTTCGAAGCGCGAGCCGTTGTAGAGCACGCCCCTGTGCGTGCCGCGGACGAACTCCAGGGAGTCGGCGGCGGCGACGGGATCGAAGGTGATCCAGGCCACCGCCAGGTGGTCGCCGGCCACGGTCAGGTAGGAGGAGTCCTGGTGCCAGGGCGTGCGCCGCGCCTCGCCGCCTTCCTTGAGGAACACCTGCTCGTACATGAACCAGACCTCCGGCGTGTCCCACAGGGCGGCGAGGGTCGCGGTCAGGGGCGAGGCCAGCAGCATCTCGCGGTAACCGTCCAGCACCGTGGGATTGTACAGGTCCTGGTAGAACACCGCCTCCGAGGGATTGGCGAAGGTGGCGGCGCCCGGACCCGGATTGGCCACGCTCCACTCCCAGGCGGCCAGGGCCTGCGCCAGGGCGGCCGGCGGCAGGGCGCCCGGCAGGAACACTACCCCATCGCGGGCGAAGGTCTCTCGAAGGGCGGGGATCTCATAGGCCATGGTGGCGGGTCTCAGCGCAGGCCGAACAGGTCGATGGCGGTCTTGCCCAGGATCTTCTGGGCGTTCTCGACCGTGGTGGCGTCGAACACCGCCTGGATGGCGCTGCGGCTGTAGCCGAAGGTGCTCTCCTGGTGCGGATAGTCGCTCGACCACATCACCCGGTCGGGGCCGATGCGGTGCAGCAGCTCCAGCCCCGCCGGGTCGGTCATGAACGTCGCCCAGCAGTGGTTGAACCAGTACCAGCTCGGCGGATGGGCCAGCTTGGGGTTCATCACCGTCGGAAAGGAATTGTAGATCATGTCGGCGTCGTGGATCATCGACGCCACCCAGCACAGGCCGCCCTCGACGAACACGATCTTCAGGGCGGGAAAACGGTCGAACACCCCGCCGAAGGTCAGCTGGCCCCATATGTGCCGGAAGCCCTGCATCTGCGTCAGCACGAAGGTGCCGGCCGCGCCCGGCGCCGCGGTGGGGATGGCCTCGCCGATGTGGAACGCCAGGGGAATGCCGGAGTCGGCGACGGCGGCCCAGAACAGGTCGAGCTTGGGGTCGCTGTACTGGATGAGCTCGCCGTCGACGTCCTTGCCCGGCTTGATCGGAATCATCAGGCAACGCGCGCCCAGGTCCTTGCAGCGTTCCACGGACTCCCGGGCGCCGGCCGGGTCCCAGTAGTTGGGGATCATCACCGGAAACAGCCGGCCCTTGCCGGCCTTGCAGGCCTCGGCGATGTGCTCGTTGTAGGCGCCGAAGGTCTCCGGCCGGTTCATCATCTCGCCGAACATGAACAGGCCGAACAGCCGCTGCGGGAAGATCAGCTCCTTCTCGACCCCCTCGATATCGAGGTCCTTCAGCCTGGCCTCGATATTGGTCAGGCCGGGGTTGCACTCCATCGCCGTGCACAGATCGGCGGCGACGGGGGAGGGGGTCATCGGCCGACCGGCCACGGACAGCTGCCAGCCGCCGTCGCGGAAGGCCATTCGCGGGGCCTGGTCCTTCAGGTGATCGGGGAAGCGGTCGTACCAGAGGTCG
>CAIQDO010000529.1 GCA_903870555.1 uncultured Caulobacteraceae bacterium | reverse complement strand
GGTCCTGGCCAGCTGGCCCACGACGCGTGGGGTCGTTTGGCCGATCGTCATCTGCAAGTTCGCCCTGGCCATCGGCCCTCTTGGCTTTGCGATCGGCGTCCTCGCCTGGGGCGCCAGGGCTTCGTCGGCGCCGTGGCTCAGCGGCCTCGTCGCTGGAGCGATGACAGTGGTCTGGCTTCCGTTGAACGCCGGGCTCATGGCCTACTTCTACCAACGGGCGGCGGCTACGTGATGCGTGGGTCGTCGACCGCTTTCGCGCCAACGGCTGCGGCTTTCGAGGGCTTCCGCCTCATTCGGCGAGAACCCAGGGCGGCCGCTGTCTGGACGCTGCTCTGGCTGGTGGCGTTCCTGTTCACCGCGATCGTTGTGGCGACAGGGGACCGGGTCGGCCTGCCTGGCCAGATGGCTGCCCGGGGACTTCGCGATTTCGGGCGGCGCTTCGGACCGTTCGCGGTACTGTCCTCGGCCCTCTTTCTGATTGTGTGGGTGACCACCACCGTTGCCGCCTACCGCGCCGTGCTGCGTCCGGCCGATCGGCGTTATTATTTCCTTCGCCTCGGCGCCGACGAGATGCGGCTGGCGGTCATGACCATCATCTCGTTCGTCCTAATTCTGGTTTTTGGCGGCGTCCCCGCATACCTGCTGTTTGTGCTGATCAGTCCCTTGATGCAGGCCATGCCGGCCTTGGCCCGCGATCTGGCTACGGCCGGCGCCCTGGCCACCGTTTGCGTGGATATCTGGCTTGGCGTGCGGCTATCGCTGATCGCGGTCGAAACGGTGGCGGAGCGGCGGTTTCACCTCACCGCCTACTGGCCTCTGGCCAAGGGACGGTTCTGGTACCTGATGTCGGCGTATTTCCTCTGCTTCGTTGTGGTTTTCGGTCTTTCGGTGCTGTTCTTCCTGTTGGGCCAGGGACTGACGACCGTGGCCCCAGCTGTGTTGGGCGAACCCAATCTGCTGCGACGAACCGGCGTCATGATGCTCGCCGCCGGTCTCGCCGTTCTGACCGCCTGCTTCTTCCTGGTTTCGACGACCGTGTTCTGCGCCTGTCAGGCCTATGCCTTCCGGGCGATCGCCGCAGCCGGCGAAGAGGACGTCACGATCGACTGACTGTCGACCGGCTGCGGATCTCGGCGCCAAATCGTCAGGCCGCGGCGCTGGGCCGCGCCGAGACGCGTTCGTGCCAGGCTACGAGGTTCGTTCGCTCCAGATCGATCGGCAAACCGATCCACGTCGCGAAGTCGGCAGTCGACTGGGCGCAGATGTCGGCCATGCTGTAGGCGTCGCCGGCGATGAACGGGCGATCGGCCAATTCGCGGTCGAGCCACTTCTGGGCGTTGGCGTAGGTCTCGACATTGGACTCGCCGAAATCCTTGTATTGGGTCAGAAGCGCCGCGGTCCGCGGATGGAAATGCCGCCAGTAGTTGCCGACCGGCGTCATCAGCACGAACTCGATGCGCCGCACCCACATATCGACGCGCGCCTTCTCAACCGCTGTCCGTCCGAACAGCGACGGTTCTGGCTGAATCTCCTCGAAGTAGCGGCAGATGGCGACGGTTTCGGAGATGGTCTCTCCGTCGTCGAGTTCGAGAGTGGGAATTTGGCCCAGGGAATTTTTGGTTCGGAATTCGGCGGACTTGTGCTCGCGTTTCATCATGTCCACCCGGGTTTCGGCCAGGTCGATACCCTTCTCAACCAGAAACATGCGCACGCGGCGTGGGTTTGGCGCCGGCATCGGCGCACCGTAGAGTTTCATGATCGTCTGCTCCCCTTGTCGGGGGCCAAGAGACCCTGAGCGGACGGACGGCGCAAGGGCTGTTCCACGGCCGTCAGCGCTTGGCTGCCGCCCGCCTTCGCTTGCCGGCCGTGGCCGCTGCGCGTTCGTGGTGCCGGCCGAGTGTCTCGGCGAGGAACCGGCCGGTCCAGCTCGTCCTGGACTTGGCGACCTGTTCGGGAGATCCCACCGCGACGACCTCACCGCCGCCGTCGCCGCCTTCAGGTCCGAAATCCACGATCCAGTCAGCCGTCTTGACGACGTCGAGGTTGTGCTCGATCACAACCACCGTATTGCCCTGTTCGACCAACTCATGGAGCACTTCGAGCAACTTGCGCACGTCCTCGAAGTGGAGACCCGTGGTGGGCTCGTCGAGGATATAGAGGGTGCGACCGGTGGCCCGGCGCGAGAGCTCCTTTGACAGCTTGACCCGCTGCGCCTCGCCCCCTGATAAAGTCGTCGCCTGCTGACCCACTTTCACATAACCGAGCCCCACACGCTTGAGCGTTTCCATCTTGTCGCGGATCGGTGGGACGGCCTTGAACATGTCCGCCGCCTCGACGACGGTCATGTCGAGCACGTCGGCGATGCTCTTGCCACGGAAGAGAATTTCCAGGGTCTCGCGATTATAGCGTTTGCCGCGGCAGACATCGCAGGTGACGTAGACGTCCGGCAGGAAGTGCATCTCGATCTTGATCAGGCCGTCGCCCTGGCAGGCCTCGCACCGACCGCCTTTGACGTTGAAGCTGAAACGGCCAGGGCCATAGCCTCGCGCCTTGGCTTCTGGCAGGCCGGCGAACCAGTCGCGTATCGAGGTGAAGGCGCCGGTGTAGGTGGCGGGGTTCGACCTCGGTGTCCGGCCGATCGGGCTCTGGTCAATGTCGATGACCTTGTCGAAATGCTCCAGGCCCTCGATCCGTTCGTGCGCCGCGGGCACGTCTGAGGCCCCGTTCAACCGCCGGGCGGCGGCCTTGTACAGCGTCTCTACGGTGAAGGTGGATTTGCCTCCCCCTGACACGCCGGTGATACAGGTGAAGGTCCCGATCGGAATCTCGGTGGTGACGTCCTTGAGGTTGTTGCCTCGCGCGCCGATGACTCGCAGGACGCGCTTGGTGGAGAACGGCCGGCGCGTTTCCGGAATCTCGATCCGGCGCATACCCGTCAGGTACTGACCCGTCAGGCTGCGCGGGTTGTCCATGATGTCCTTCGGCTTGCCCTCGGCGACGACCTCGCCGCCGTGGACGCCGGCGGCCGGCCCCATGTCGATGACATGGTCGGCGGTCAGAATCGCCTCTTCGTCGTGTTCGACCACCAGCACGGAATTGCCGAGGTCGCGCAGCCCCTTCAGGCTCACCAGGAGGCGGGCGTTGTCGCGCTGGTGCAGGCCGATCGACGGCTCGTCGAGCACATAGAGCACGCCGGTCAGACCGGAGCCGATCTGGCTGGCCAGACGGATGCGTTGGCTCTCGCCGCCGGACAGGGTGCCGGAACCCCGCGACAGGTTGAGATATTCGAGCCCGACGTCGACCAGGAAGCGAAGTCGATCGTTGATTTCCTTCAGGATTCTCCGGGCGATTTCCATCTGCTTTTCGGTGAGCAGGTCCTCAAGCGAGGCGAACCAGTCGCGGGCCGGGCGGATCGCCAGAGTCGAGGCGTCGGCGATGCTCTTGCCGCCGATCTTGACCGACAACGCCTCCGGCTTCAGTCGCGCGCCGCCGCAGACATGACACGGCGTCTCGCTCTGGTAGCGGCCCAGCTCCTCGCGGACCCAGGCCGAGTCGGTCTCGCGCCAGCGCCTTTCGAGGTTGGGCAACACGCCCTCGAAGGTCTTGCTGACCTCATACTTCCGGGCGTTGTCGTCATAGACGAACTTGATCTTGTCCTTGCCCGATCCTTTCAGGACGAAGGCCTTGGCCTTGTCGTCGAGCTTCCACCACGGATCGTCCATAGAGAACCCGTAGTGCCGCGCCAGCGCCTGCAGGGTCTGGGTGTAGAGCGGAGATGGCCCCTTTGCCCAGGGCGCGACGGCGCCCTTGTGCAGGCT
>CAIQDO010000528.1 GCA_903870555.1 uncultured Caulobacteraceae bacterium | reverse complement strand
GACCGCGCCACCGCCGTCGCCGCGGCGGAAGCCGCCGCCGCCGCCGAAGCGGCCGAGGCCGCCGCCCTGGCCGCCGCCGAACCCGCCGTTGAGGAAGAGCCCGCGGTGGAAGCCGTGGCCGAAGACGCCGCCGAAGTCCCGGCCGAAGGCTAGTCTTCCCCATGGGCGGCCTGATTCTCGTCGCCCAGGCGGCGGGGGCCTTCGGCGTGAAGGGCGATCTGCGGATCACCCCCTACACCGAAGACCCCGCGGCCCTGCTGCGCTACGCCGTCCTCAAGCGCGAGGACGGCGGCGTGGCCCTGACCTTGACCAGCGGGCGGGTCGCCAACGGGTCACTGATCGCCCGGGCGAAGGAAGTCGAAACCCGCGAACAGGCGCAGGCCCTGCGGGGCCTTCGCCTCTTTATCGACCGCGCCAGCCTGCCCGAGCCGGACGAGGACGAATACTATCTTGCCGACCTGGTCGGCCTCGCCGCCCGCGCGCCCGACGGCGCTACCCTCGGCTTCGTGAAGTCGGTGCAAAACTTCGGCGCCGGCGAACTGCTGGAAATCGCCCCGGACGACGGCTCGCCGACCTGGTGGGCCCCGTTCACACTGGCGGTG
This sequence comes from uncultured Caulobacteraceae bacterium, assembly GCA_903870555.1. Lineage (GTDB taxonomy): Bacteria > Pseudomonadota > Alphaproteobacteria > Caulobacterales > Caulobacteraceae > Acaudatibacter > Acaudatibacter boreus. Next base: position 5,877 of record CAIQDO010000528.1, on the reverse strand, counting down.
ATTCTCGAGGTGCGCCTGTCCGAGGGCGTGATCGTCGTCGACCGTCCCAACGAGATCGAGGCGACGCCGGAGCCTGATTAGGCGCTCCGGCGCCGACTTGACTCAGCGCAGGTCGGGCGGGGTCGCCTCCATCACCAGGGTGGCGATCGCCTCGTCGAGCGTCAGGATCGTCTGACGATCCGAGCCAAGGCGGCGCAAGGCGACCTTGCCCTCCTCGGCTTCCCGGCGGCCGACCACGGCGAGAACCGGGACCTTGGCCAGGGAGTGCTCGCGCACCTTATAGCCGACCTTCTCATTGCGCAGATCGGTCTCCACCCGCAGCCCCGCCTTTCGCAACCGCGCCGCTGCGTCCTTCGCGTAGTCGTCGGCGTCGTTGGTGATGGTGGCGACGACCACCTGAACCGGCGCCAGCCACAGGGGGAAGGCCCCGGCGAAGTGCTCGATCAGCACGCCGGTGAACCGTTCCATCGAGCCGAGAATTGCCCGGTGCAGCATCACCGGCCGATGCTTCTGGCCGTCCTCGCCAATGTAGGTGGCGTCCAGCCGTTCAGGCAGGACGTAGTCGAGCTGCAGGGTGCCGCACTGCCAGGTGCGGCCGATGGCGTCGCGGAGGTGGAACTCCAGTTTGGGGCCATAGAAGGCGCCCTCGTTGGCGATCCGCTCGACCTGGACGCCGGCGGCGTTGGCGGCGCGCTCCAGGGTATCCTCGGCGATGGTCCATTGCTCGTCCGTCCCGAAGCGCTTGTCGGGGCGCAGGGCCAGCTTCACCGAGTGGAGCTCGACATCCAGGTCGGCGTAGATCCGCTGCAGCAGGTCGACGAAGGCCTTCGACTCCGACTCGATCTGGGCCTCGGTGCAGAAGATATGGGCGTCGTCCTGGGCGAGGCCGCGCACGCGCATGATTCCGTGCAAGGAGCCTGAGCTCTCGTTGCGGTGCAGACCGTCGAACTCGGCCATGCGGATGGGCAGGTCTCGGTAGGACTTCTGGCCATGGTTGAAGATCTGCACGTGGCCGGGGCAATTCATCGGCTTGAGGGCCAGCATGTCGCCGTCGTCGGTTTCGCAGACGAACATGCTGTCGTGAAATTTCTCCCAGTGGCCCGACTTTTCCCACAGCACCCGGTCGAGCACCTGCGGCGTCTTCACCTCGACGTAGTCCTCGGCCTCGATCATGCGGCGGACGTAGTTCTGCAGCGTGCAATAGAGCGTCCAGCCCTTGGCGTGCCAGAAGATCATTCCCCGTCCCTCTTCCTGGAGATGGAACAGGTCCATGGCGGCGCCGATCTTGCGGTGGTCGCGCTTTTCGGCCTCCTCGATGCGTTTGAGGTGGGCGGCAAGGTCGGCGTCCGTGGCCCAGGCTGTGCCATAGATGCGCTGGAGCTGGGCGTTGTTCTGGTCGCCTCGCCAGTAGGCGCCGGCCAGTTTGGTCAGCTTGAAGGCCTTGCCGACGTGGCGCGTCGAGGGCAGGTGCGGCCCGCGGCACAGGTCCTTCCAGCCGCCTTGGCGGTAGACGGTGATCGCCTGGTCGCCGGGGATGTCGCGGATGATCTGGGCCTTGTAGACCTCGCCGATGCCGTCGAAGTGGGCGATCGCCGTTTCGCGGTCCCAGACTTCGCGGGTGATCGGCTCGTCGCGGTCGACGATCTTCTTCATCCGCGCCTCGATCAGGGCGAGGTCGTCGAGGCTGAACGGCTCGGCTCTGGCGAAGTCGTAGTAGAAGCCATCCTCGACATTGGGGCCGATGGTCACCTGGGTGTCGGGGAAAAGCTCCTGCACCGCTTCCGCCAGCACGTGGGCGGTGTCGTGGCGGATGACTTCAAGAGCCTCCGGGCTGTCGCGGGTGACGATCTCGAAGGCGCCGCCGCGGTCGAGCGGACGGCCGAGGTCGAGCAGCTCGCCGTCGAGCTTGATCAGCAGGGCCTTCTTTTCCAGCGATTTGGAGATTCCGGCGGCGACCTCCCGGCCGGTGACGCCGTCGTCATAGCTTCGGGCCTGTCCGTCGGGGAATTTCAGTTCGATCATGGTCTCATCTTTCCGCGCGGGGCTGCGCGTGGCGGAACCGGGTCATAGCCCGAACCGCCGAAGGGGTGGCAACGGCACAGGCGCCTGGCGGTCAGATAGCCACCGCGAAGCGGTCCGTGCGTGATCAGGGCGTCGGCCGCGTAGTCCGAACAGGTCGGCAGGAAGCGGCAGTGCTGCCCGAACCAGGGCGATAGCGTCAGCTTGTAGGCCCGATGGGCGACCTTGATGGCGCTGGCGTAGAGGGTCATGCCGACGGCGGGGCTGAGACGGCGCGGATGGTCCGTCAGGCCGCGTCGGCGGGGCTAGTTCGTGTCCCGGTGTTGGTCTGGGCAATACGGCAGGCTTCGACGGCCGCCTCAAACGCGAGGAGCGTGGAGGCGTGGCGCGGCGGATAGTCCTTGACCGGCTCAAGCATGGAAAGGTCCGAAAAACGTCCTGTGGGCGGAGCGCCGCCGGACTTGAGCATAGCACGAAAGGCGTCCCGGGCCATTTCGATTTCGTCGGGCGCGGCGCCGATGACATGGGCGCCGAGCACGGCCGCCGCCGCCTGGCCGAGGGCGCAGGCCTTCACCTCCTGGGCGAAATCGGAGACCTTGCCACCCTCAAGGGTCAGATCGACCCGGATGCGGCTGCCGCACAGCTTGGCGACCTTTTCCACCGAGCCGTCCGGCGCGGCGAGTCGGCCGGCGCGGGGCATGTTGGCCGCCAGCCGCAGGATCCTCGCGGAATAGAGATCATCGATCATGTCACCCTCCGCGAGCCAAGAGTCCGCGCCGGATATGGGCCACTGCCGCGCAAAACGCCACCCGGACCGGGAAACGCCGATCCGTTTGGCGGGGTCTCCTCATTCTTCGTTGCGGCGCAATATATTTGTCGCATCGCCGTGGCACATTGCCGCAGAGTGTCATCGGCTTTTGACTGGGGGCGTCCGCCATGGGGTCGAATCTTCTGAACGGGGCGCAACTTGGCGTCAGCCTGGCTGAACTTGTGGCCTGGGGTCTCCTTGGCCTGATGTTCGCGGTCGTCGGGTCGGTCCTTCGATCGAGACGGGCGTTCCGGATGGTCGGCCCGAACCGCGGCGAAGCCCTGCGCAGGACCGAGTCCGCCTCACCGACGTCTCGCCCTATTGTCCGCGTTCGACACGAGCCTTCAGCGCTTCGCTCATCGCCGCGAAGCCGGAGCGAACCGAACCGCGCAGGGACCGGACGGCCGTAGGGCCCAGCAGGCCATCGAACACCTCGCCATTGGCGAAGATGCTGCCCGATTCGGTCAGCTTCTCGATCTCCAGGAAGCGGATGGTGCGGACCATGCCGCCGAGGGCCGTGAGCCGCCAGTGGATCTGCTCGTTGGGAATCCAATCGAGGATCACCGGGCGGATCGACTGGAGCTTGCGGCCTGGCAGGGCCAGGTCGAGGTCGAGTTGGGCCCCGATGCGCACCACGCCCTCGGCGCGAGGATAGAGCGGGTTCCACGCCCGCCAATTGGCCACATCGGCCAGAACCTCCCAGATCGCCTCCGGCGGCGCCTGGATGCCGATACGGTGCTCGATCGTCACCTTCATCAGGCGGGCTCCCGCAGACGCCAGGTCGCCCCGGTCGGATTGTCCATCACCTCGACGTTCAGGGCGGTGAGTTCGGCGCGGATGGCGTCGGCGCTGGCCCAGTCCTTGGCGGTGCGGGCGGCGACGCGACGGGCGATCAGGTCGTCGATCCGGGCGGCCAAGGCGGTGTCGGCCCCGCCGTGGAACCAGGCTTCGGGGTCGGCCTGAAGGAAGCCGATCAGGGCGCCGCTGGCCAGAAGCTCGCCCTTGGCGAGGGCGCGCTCCACCGGATCGCCGGTCTCCAGCCGCTTGGCCATGGCGAACAGCTCGGCGTAGGCCCGAGGCGTGTTGAGATCGTCGCAAAGGGCTTCCATGAAGGCCTCGGATGGCGTGTCGCCGACCGCCACGACGTCGGCCGCCCGGCGCAGGGCGCCGTAGAGACTGTCCAGCGCGGCGCGGGCCTGAGCGACCACATCGTCGGTCCAGGCCAGGGGCTGGCGATATTGGGACGACAACAGGGCCCAGCGTAGCGCCTCGCCTGGCGCCTTGGCGACGAGGTCGTGCACCAGGGCGACATTGCCCAGGCTCTTGGACATCTTTTCGGCGTCCATGTTCAGGAAGCCGTTGTGCGCCCAGTAGTTGGCGTAGCCCTTGGCCTCGTGGTCGGCGCACAGGCCCTGGGCCATCTCGTTCTCGTGGTGCGGGAAGATCAGGTCGGCGCCGCCGCCGTGGATATCGATGGGCAGGCCGAGCGCCTGCTCGATCATCGCCGAGCATTCGATGTGCCAGCCAGGCCGACCGGGTCCGAACGGGCTGTCCCACACTGGCTCGCCGGCCTTGGAGGGCTTCCACAGCACGAAATCGGCCGGGTGGCGCTTGTAGGGGGCGACCTCGACCCGGGCGCCGGCGATCATGTCGTCGAGGCTCCGGCCCGACAGCTTGCCGTAGTCGGCGTAGGCCTGGGTGTCGAACAGCACATGGCCCTCGGCGGCGTAGGCGGCGCCGGCTTCGACCAGCCGGCCGATCATGGCGACGATGGCGTCCATCGTCTCGGTGGCGCGTGGCTGGAAGGTCGGACGCAGGGCGCCGAGCACCGCCATGTCGGCGTTGTAGACCTCGAGGTAGCGGTCGGTGATTACGCGGATCGGCACGCCTTCGTCGGTGGCCTTCTGATTGATCCGGTCGTCCACGTCGGTGACGTTGGCGGCGTAGAGCACGTGGTCTTCGCCGTAGAGATGGCGCAGCAGGCGGAACAGCACATCGAAGGCGACCACCGGCCGGGCGTTGCCGATGTGGGCGAAATTGTAGACCGTCGGTCCGCAGACATACATCGTCACCCGATCGGCGTTCACGGGAACGAAGGGCCGCTTGGCGCGGGCCATGGTGTCATAAAGGGTCAGGGTCATCGCTGTCCCTATACAGAAGGGCGGCGCGGGAGGCCAGAACGCGGCGGCCCCTGGCGCCCGAAGGGGGTTGGGGGCCATATCCCGCTCATGACGAACACACTTTTCCCAACCGCCCCCGACACCGCCGCCCTGGAGCGGGGAACCGTTCTGGCGCCGCGGTTCAATTCCGACGGCCTGATCGCCGCGGTGGCGACCGACGCGGCCACCGGCGAGGTGCTGATGCTGGCGTGGATGAACGCCGAGGCCCTGCGCCTGACGGTGGAGACGGGTGAGGCGCACTACTACAGCCGCTCGCGGGCGGCGCTTTGGAAGAAGGGCGAGACCAGCGGCCAGGTTCAGGCTGTGCGGGAGCTGCGTGTCGACTGCGACCAGGACGCGGTGTGGATGAAGGTCACGGCCGGCGGCGATGGCGGGGCGTGTCATGTGGGATTCCGCTCATGCTTCTATCGGGTGGTCGAGAACGGCGCACTGGTGGAACGAGCGTGACGGGGGTCACGGACGCCCCCCCACCGCCTTCGGCGGTCGCCCTCCCCCGCAAGCGGGGGAGGATTCACAGGCCGTCGACGTGACGCTGGGCACGGTCAAGGGGCGGCTGGATCGGGCGCTGGCGGACGCGCTGCCAGAACTGTCGCGAGCGCGGGTGCAGGCATTGATGGCGGAGGGGGCGATCACGCGGGACGGTCTGCCGGTGACGGATTCGTCGGCCAAGGCGCGCGCCGGGGTCTATCGGCTGATCGTGCCGGCCGCCCTGCCGCCGGACCCGCAGGGCGAGGACATGGGCCTGGTTGTGCTGTTCGAGGATGCGCACCTGATCGTCATCGACAAGCCGGCCGGCATGTCGGCCCATCCCGCGCCGGGCAGCCAGTCCGGCACCCTGGTCAACGCCCTGATCCACCACTGCGGCGACAG
>CAIQDO010000527.1 GCA_903870555.1 uncultured Caulobacteraceae bacterium | reverse complement strand
TGCGACGGCTGCGGCCTGTGCTGCCTGATCCGGTTCGAGGACGAGGCGAGCGGCGAGATCACCCCCACCTGGGTGGCCTGCAAGCTGTTCGACGCCGACAAATGCACATGCATCAACTACGCGGGCCGGCAGAAAATCGTCCCCGACTGCATCAAGCTGACGCCGCACAATATCGAGACCCTGCCGTGGATGCCGCTGAGTTGCGCCTACCGTCGGCTGCACGAGGGCAAGGACCTGCCGTCCTGGCATCCGCTGGTAACCGGCGATCCGGAGAGCCCGCACCTGGCCGGGGTGTCGGTGCGCGGCCAGACGCTCAACGAGGACACCCTCGACGATCCCGAGGACGCGCTGGACTACGCCGCCCCGGAACTGACGCGGGACCGCAGCGACGACTGAGACGAACTTCTGAAAACGCCACGCTCGGAAATCGCCGGGAATGTGGTATTTTGGCAACATGTGGCCTTGCGCGCCGCGACCATCGTCCTACTTAAGCGTTGCGGTCTTGTGATGCTGGCGCGAGGCGTCGGCGCAGATCAGGTTCGAGGACTTTCCGATTGGCTCAGGATCCCTACCAGGAGTTGGGCGTCGCGCGGGGCGCGAGCGCCGAGGACATCCGCAAGGCGTTCCGCAAGCTGGCCAAGAAGCACCACCCGGACGTCAATCCCGGCGACAAGGCCGCCGAGGAGAAGTTCAAGCGCGTCGCCAGCGCCTTCGATCTGCTGGGCGACGTGGACAAGCGCAAGAAGTTCGACGCCGGCGAGATCGACGCCGATGGCCGCGAGACAGCGCGGGCCTATGGCCAGCAGGGTCCCTTCGGCGGCGGCGGCTCGCCGTTCGGCGACATGGGCGGCGGCGGCCGCGGGTCGTTCGAAGGCGTCGACCTCAACGACATCCTCGGCGAGATGTTCAGCGGCCGAGGGGGTCGTGGCGGGGCCGGCGGCTTTCCCTCCCGCGGCGCCGACGTGCGCGCCAGGCTGGAGATCGATCTTGAGGAAGCCATTCTCGGCGCCAAGAAGCGCCTGCCGTTCGACGGCCGCACCCTCGACCTGACCATTCCCAAGGGCGTGGCCGAGGGCCAGGTGATGCGCCTCAAGGGCCAGGGCAATCCCGGGCGGGCGGGTCCAGGCGACGCCCTGATCGAGATCGCCATCCGGCCGCACCCGATCTATCGCCGCGAAGGTGACAACCTGGTGATGGATCTGCTGGTGTCGGTGCCCGACGCGGTGCTCGGCGGCAAGGTCCAGGCCGACACGCCGGAAGGCCCCGTCACCCTGACCGTGCCGAAGGGCTCCAGCAGCGGCGCGACCCTGCGCCTGAAGGGCCGGGGCCTGACCGACAGCAACGGCCGGCGCGGCGACCTGCTGGCCAAGGTGATGATCGTCCTGCCGGAGTCGATCGACGCCGATCTGACAACCTTTGCCGAAACCTGGCGCGCGGATCGTCCTTACACGCCCAAACGTCGCCGCTGAGCTTGCCGGGCCGTCCGGGATAGCCCATTCACGGCAGGTTCAGGCTCGAACCGCCAGGATGTCCCGGTGACCCGCACTCCAACCCTTTTCGCCATTCTGGGCGTCCTCGGCTGCCTGCTTGGCGCGTCGGCGACGGCGCAGGATCGCCATGAGCAGGACCGCGGCCCGCGGGGGCGTCCGCCGCCGGTTCCCGAGCGCCGCGAGCCCGGCGGCTACGGCTTCGGCTATGGCTACCCGCCGCCGCGCATCGCCCCGCAACCTCCCTACGCGCCGCCGCGATACCCGGCGCCCCCGCCTCGCCGACCGAACGAGCCGGGCGGCGGCTGGTCGCAGGATCGCGAGGCGGCGCCCGGTCTCTATGGCGGCCGCGCCGCGTCCCTGACCGAGGTGATCGAGTCGATTCGACGCCGCTCGCCCGGCCGGGAGCTGGACGCGGTGGTGGAGATGATGGACGGCCGGCCGACCTACCGCGTCCTGTGGATCACGGCGCACGGGCGGCGGATGGACTATGTCGTTGACGCCGAGACCGGCGCCATCCTCAGCGGACGATAGGGGCAAACCATGCGCATTCTCCTGGTGGAAGACGATCCGGATCTGTCCCGGCAGCTCAAGCGGGCCCTGGCCGACGCGGGCTATGCGGTGGACCACGCCCCCGACGGCGAGGAGGCGGCCTTCCTCGGGGAAACCGAGCCCTATGACGCCATCATTCTCGACCTTGGCCTGCCGAAGATCGACGGGGCGGCGGTGCTGGAGGGCTGGCGGCGGGCCAAGCTGGCCACGCCCGTGCTGATCCTCACCGCCCGAGGCGCCTGGAGCGAGAAGGTGGCCAGCTTCGACGCCGGCGCCGACGACTACCTGACCAAGCCCTTCCACACCGAGGAGCTGCTGGCGCGGCTGCGCGCCCTGCTGCGCCGGTCGGCGGGTCACGCCGCGCCCAACCTGTCCTGCGGCGCCATCCGCCTCGACCCCCGCGCGGCCCGCGCCACGGTGGGCGGCGAACCCCTGCGGCTGACATCGCTGGAGTATCGCCTGCTGCACTACCTGATCATGCACCAGGACAGGGTGATCAGTCGCACCGAGTTGGTCGAGCACTTGTACGATCAGGATTTCGACCGCGACTCCAACACCATCGAGGTGTTCATCGGCAGGCTTCGCAAGAAGATCGGCGCCGACCGGGTCGAGACCATCCGCGGCCTCGGCTATCGCCTGATCGCCGTGGAAGATCCGGCGAAGGAGGCGTGACCACCCGGGTCCGGACCGCCCTCGGCCGGGACTCCCTGGTCCGAAGGCTGGTGGTTCTGGCCGCCGCCTGGAGTCTGGCGGTGCTTGTGGCGGCGGGTCTGGCCCTGGCGGCCTTCTTCAGCCAGGCCGAAACCTCCAGCTTCAACAGCGCCCTGTCGGGGGCGATCGACGAGCTGACGGCCGGCGCCAGTGTCGACAAGGGCCAGGTCGTCGGTCCGGTGGACACCGATCCCCGCACCCAGAGGGCCTACAGTGGGTCCTATTGGGAAATTGCCACGGCCGAACCGGCGGGACCAAGCCAGATGGTCCGCTCGCGCTCCCTATGGGACCGGGCCCTGCCCCTTCCGCCGGGCGGTCTGGCCGCCCTGGCCGCAGCGCCGGGGGAGATGATCTACTATGACGCCGTAGGCCCCCTGAAGACCCCGCTGCGAATGGCGGCGATGCAGGGCCGGATGCCCGACATCGCCCCGCCGGTGATCTTCATGGCGGCCATGGACCGCACGCCGGTCGACCGGGCGATCCGCACCTTCGACACCACCATCGCCGCCGCGCTGGCGCTGCTCGGCGTCGGCCTGATCGTGGCGGTGATCGTGCAGGTGCGGGTGGGGCTGGCGCCGCTGTTCGCCCTGCGGCGGGAGGTGGCGGCGGTCCGCACCGGTCGCAGCGACCGGATCGAAGGACACTATCCCACCGAACTCGAGCCCCTCGCGGCAGAGCTCAACGCCCTGATGACCCACACCCAGGAGGTCGTCGAGCGTCAGCGCACCCATGTGGGCAACCTGGCCCACGCCCTGAAGACGCCGTTGTCGGTGATCCTCACGGAGGCCAGCCAGCAGCCAGGCCCCCTGGCCGAGGTCGTCACCCGTCAGGCCCAGACCATGGGCCAGCAGATCGATCACCATCTGCGCCGCGCGCGCGCCGCCGCCCGCGCCCAGGGTCCCGGAGAGCGCACGCCCGTCGCGCCGGTGCTCGAGGACCTCAGCCGCACCCTGGCGAAGATCTTCCAGGGCCGTGTGACGGCGGTCGACTGGGACTGCGACGACGAGCTGCTGTTCCGCGGCGAGCGGCAGGACCTGATGGAGATCGCCGGCAATGTGATGGAGAACGCCTGCAAGTGGAGCGCCGGCCGGGTGCGCGTCGCCGCCGATGTCGACACCGAGTCGCCTCGCCGGCTTCGCCTGACGGTGGAGGACGACGGCCCTGGCCTCAGCGAAGACCAGCACGGCGCGGTTCTGCGTCGCGGCGAGCGCCTCGACGAACAGACCCCGGGCTCGGGCCTGGGGCTGTCGATCGTCGACGAGTTGGTGCGCGCCTACGGCGGAACCCTCGCCCTCGACCGCTCATCGCTGGGCGGGCTGAAGGTGGTGATCCGCCTGCCGAGGGCGGAGACTTAGAGGTCTCGCCGCATCACGGGTTCGGCCCGTTGTAGACCTCGCCGAAGCGCATGCCGACGCTGGGGGGCACCGACATGTTGGCCATCTTGTCGGTGCGCACGCACACCAGGGCCGGGCCGGGCGCCGCGCGGGCGGCGGCCAGGGCCGGTTCGAGGTCGTTCATGGCGTCGACGTAGAAGCCGGCGCAGCCGAGGCCCTCGGCGACCTTGTCCCAGCGCACCTCGCCCATCTCCGTGCCGAAGGTCTTGCCGTAACGCATCTGCTCATTGGGCACCTCCATGGTCCAGGAGCCCTCGGCGAACACCACCACGGTGATCTTCAGCCCCTCGCGGGCCGCGGACTGCAGCTCCATGCCGTGGAAGCCGGCGGCGCCGTCGCCGGTGACGCAGACCACCTCGCGGTCTGGATTGCCCAGCTTGGCCCCGATCGCCGAGGGGATGCCAATGCCCAGCATGCCCAGTTCAAGGATGTTGAGGTAGGAACGGGCGTTGGTGGGCGGCAGCATGAAATGGGCCCACAGGCTGGTGAAGCCGCCGTCGGCCGTATAGATCGCCTCACGCCCGAAGGTCCGGCCGACCGCCGACATCACATGGGCCGGATGCAGACCGGGGCCGTTCCAGGACGTGACGCCCGCGAAGCCGCTCTCTCGCCACTCGGTCTCGCGCAGGCGATAGCGCGCCAGATCCTCGACGGCGTTGGGCCGCTCCGGCGCGTCGGCCAGGGCGGCGGCCAGGCCGTCGACGGCGCTGGCCAAATCCGAGACGATGCCGACCGCCAGGGGCCGCGACACCCCGAGGTTGCGGGGATCGACGTCGACCTGGATCAACTGTTGCGTCGCCGGGTCGCCCCAGTATTTGTCGAACGGGGTGTCGAGATTGCCGACACGGCTGCCCAGAGCCAGGATCACGTCGGCCTCGGGACGGGCGGCGTCGGCGCCGGCGCCGTAACCATAAAGGTGGTTGGGATCGTCCTGCGGCGCGGCGGAGCGGCCAGCCATGGTCGTGATCAGCGGGCAGCCGAGCCGCCGCGCCAAGGCCAGCACCGCCTCCCCGACATTGGCCCGGTCGACCCCCGAACCCGCGACTATCACCGGCCGCTTGGCCGCCCGCAGCAGCGCCGCGGCCGCGGCGATCTGCTCGGCGCTGGCCTGGGGCCGGTAGCGAACCGGCGCGCGGATCGCCGGCGCCTCGCCCTCGGCGTACATCACCGGCGAGGGAATCTCGAGCTGCACCGGCCCGGGCCGGCCGGCCCACATCTCGCGGAAGGCCATCGCCGTCACCTCGGCGATGCGATCGAAGGAGAAGATCGGCGCCCCCCACTTCACCGCCGGGCGGAACACGTCGAGCTGGTCCTGGCCCTGGAAGGTGGTCGAGGGCGAGGGATAGACCGCGCCGAGGTGATGCTGGGAGGTGATCGCAACCACCGGCGTGCCTTCGTGGCGGGCGTTGATGATGCCGGGGATCAGATTGGCCGAGCCAGGGCCCGGGTTGGTGACCGTGGCGGCGACCTGTCCGGTGGTTTTCCACAGGCCCTCGGCCATGTAGACGGCCGCCGACTCATGGCGCACCGGCACGAAGCGGATGCCGTTGGCCTCAAGGGCGGCGAGGAAGGGATCGACCTCCGGCGAGGGCAGGCCGAACACGAAGCGTATCCCTTCGCTGGCCAGACATTTCGCGAGCAGTTCGCCGCCGGTGACCGTCATGGGTTTCCGCCTGTTCCGAGCGGGCGTTGCTCGCCCAGCTTCCGCGGCGATTGAGACCCGAGGCGAAGTCCGGGGCCTTGACCTGCCTCAACTCCGCCGTGGGCGAGACCCAGGCTAAGCCGAATGGGCGGTCTAGGTGTTTTGACGGGCCTCGCGTCGGCGCGCGACTTTCGCTAACGAACCTGCCCAAGGCGTCGATCCGGTATGAAAGCCTGATCAGGGTCAATGTCGCCGGTCGAAATTTGCAATAGTAGGACGTCCCATGAGCCTGCTTCCCCGTTCCCGAACCGCCCGCCGCCGCCTGATGGTGATCGCCGGCGCAGCCCCGATCCTCGCCCTGGCCGTCGGCCTCGTCCTCTACGGGCTGAGAGACTCGATTTCCTATTTCTACACCCCGGCCCAGGCCCAGGCGGCCCATGTCCAGGCTGGCCGCAACATTCAGCTCGGCGGGCTGGTGCTGAAGGGCAGCGTGGCCCGCAAGTCCGGCGGCGAGTTCGACTTCGTGGTCGCGGACCGGGTGGCGCAGTCGAAGGTGTCCTATAAGGGCGACCTGCCCGACCTGTTCCGCGAGGGTCAGGGCATCGTCGCCACCGGCGCCTACGACCACGACGGCGTGTTCGTCGCCAACCAGGTCCTGGCCAAGCACGACGAGAAGTACATGCCCAAGGAACTCGCCTCGGCGCTCAAGGCACAGGGCGAGTGGCATGGCCAGGGCGCCGCCCCGGCCTATGGCGCCGCGGGCGTGGCGACGATGGCGGCGGCCACCGCCGCGGCGTCAAGGCCGCAATAAGGCTGGAACGCGACGGCCTGAGCGCACGAAACGCCTCCGTAAAGGCCGAGGTTACCGCTTATTAATGCGGTTTTGGCCAAGCGACACTTTGGCGCCAGAAACCGGCCCTAAATCAAACGCGCCGGACCCAAAGGCTTGTTGGCGACCCCCTCCCGTTACACGGAGGGCGTTCCTACATTACCGGGACCCGGCCGCCCCATCGCCGGGAACGAGGAACACACTATGGCAGTCAGTAAGTCTAATGTTCTGGTGGGCGCGATCGCGGGCGCCGGCGTCGCCGTGGCCGCCATGGCCGGCGCCGGTTTCCACGGAACGCATCTCGGCGCCGACGGTTTCGGGCGTCTGATCCGGGCGTCGACCCAGCCCGTCCTGGCGTCCACTCCCGGCGCGCCGATGTCATTCGCCGATATTTTCGAGCGGGTGTCCCCCGCCGTGGTGTCGATCAAGGTGACATCCAAGGTCGACGTCGCCGCCCTTCACAGGGGTCCCGGCTTCGAGGGCTTCCCCTTCGGCCTGATTCCGCGTGGTCAACCGGATGGCGAGGAGGGCGACCAGCCCGATCCCAAGAAGGCCCCCAAGCAGATGTCGTCCGGCTCGGGCTTCTTCGTCTCCGCCGACGGCTTCATCGTCACCAACAACCACGTCATCGAGAACGCCGAGGACATCAAGGTGGTGATGAAGGACGGCCGGGAGTTGAAAGCCGTGCTCGTCGGCCGCGACGAAGGCACCGACCTCGCGGTGATCCGCGTCGAGGGCAAGGACTTCCCGTTCGTCAACTTCGAGGACAAGGCCCGGCCCCGGGTCGGCGACTGGGTTCTGGCGGTGGGCAATCCCTATGACCTGGGCGGCACGGCCACCGCGGGCATCGTGTCGGCCTACAACCGTGACATCGGCGAGAAGTTCGTCGACTACATCCAGATCGACGCCCCGATCAATCGCGGCAACTCTGGCGGCCCAACCTTCGACACCTATGGCCGGGTGATCGGCGTCAACACCGCCATCTTCTCACCCTCCGGAGGCTCGGTCGGCATCGGCTTCGACATTCCCGCCGACATCGCCCAGAACGTCACCGAGCAACTGATGAAGGGCAAGAAGATCACCCGCGGCTATATCGGCGCCACGGTCCAGGACCTCAGCGAGGAAATGGCCAGCTCCTGGGGGCTGAACGGCCGCAAGGGCGCGGTGGTCGCCGGGCTCGTCCCCGGCGGCCCCGCGGCGGGGGCTGGCGCAAGACCCGGCGACGTGGTGGTGTCGGTCAATGGCCATCCGGTAGCCAGCGCCTCGGAACTGACCCGCGAGGTGGCCAAGGTCCATACCGGCGACACCTTGCGCCTGGAGGTGTTCCGGGACGGCAAGGCCAAGACCCTGGACATCAAGGCCGGCCTGCGCCCCTCTGAGGAGCAATTGGCCAAGAACGGCGGCGTAGGCGAAGACGATCAGGGCGGCGGCGCTCAGGGCGCCGAGGCCCCCGGCCAGGCCCGTGTGCTCGGCATGGCGCTGGCCCCGATCGACCCTGCGTCGCGTGAACACTACAATATCGGCGCCGCGGTGCGCGGCGTGCTGGTGCAATCAGTCAAGACCAGTTCCGACGCCGGCGAGAAGGGCCTGCACAAGGGCGATGTGATCGTCCGAGCCGGCGACCGCGAAGTGGCCGTCGCTAGCGACGTCACCGCGGCCGTCGCCGACTGGAAGAAGGCGGGGCGTGGCAGCATCCCGCTGGAGGTGACGCGCGGCGGCGTTTCGCTGTTCGTGCCGATCAAGATCGAAGGCTGATCGACGAGAGCCCGATGCGTTCAGACGGAACAGATCTGAACGCTGAATCGGGCTCTAAACTTTTGAATCTAGAGCAGGATTCAGATTTTGGATGGTTCCGTCAAAAATCATCCTGCTCTAGGGGGGGGGACGGGCATGCGACTGCTGATCGTTGAGGACGATGCCCTGGCCGCTCAGGCCATGATCACGGGGCTGTCGGAACACGGCCACCAGTGTCTGACCGCCGGCGACGGCGAGGCGGGACTAAAGGCCGCCGGCGACGGCCGGTTCGACGTGCTGATCGTCGACCGGATGATGCCGCGGATGGACGGGATCCGCATGGTCGAAACCCTGAGGCGGGACGGCGACCACACGCCGGTCCTGTTCCTGTCCGCTCTGGGCGAGATCGGCGACCGGGTGGACGGCCTCAACGCCGGCGGCGACGACTATCTGGTCAAGCCCTATGCCCTGGCCGAACTGCTGGCGCGTGTCGAGGCCCTGGCCAGGCGCCGCGAGATGGGCGCCGTCCAGACGGTGCTGAAAGTCGGCGATCTGGAAATGGACCTGATCGCCCGGGAGGTCCGGCGGGCCGGGGTGGACATTGATCTGCAACCCCGCGAGTTCAAGCTCCTCGAGTTTCTGATGCGCCACGGCGGGCAATCGGTGACCCGGACCATGCTGCTGGAGAAGGTCTGGGATTATCACTTCGATCCGCAGACCAATGTCATCGACGTGCACATCTCGCGGCTGAGATCCAAGATCGACAAGGGCTTCGACAAGCCCATGCTGCAGACCGTGCGGGGCGCGGGCTACCGCCTCGAAGCCTGAAGGAGGCCACGGGCGTGCGCCTGCCCAGGCTGTTCCGGACCACGCCCTTCCGCCTGACCCTGCTGTTCGTGGCGCTGTTCGCGGCGGCGGCCAGCGCCTTCCTGGCCTACATCTATGTCGCCACGGCCGGCGAAGTGATCAGCCGGGCCGATGCGCGGGTGTCACGCGAACTTCGCTCCCTTGAGGCGGTTCACAACGCTGGCGGCCAGATGGCCCTGAACCAGGCGGTGATCGAACGCTCAAGCGTCGACCATCCCCTGCTCTATCTGCTGATGAAACCCGATGGCGGCATGATCAGCGGCTCGATCGGGGCCTCGCCGATCCGGGAGTTCAACGGCGAGAAGACCTGGGCCAGCTTCAGCCTGACCAGCGCCCAGCCAGGGGGCGGCGTCGAGCGGCAGCCTGCCCGCGGCGTGGAGGAGCGCCTGCCGGACGGAACCCTGCTGTTCGTCGGCGCCGACCTGAGCGAATCGGAATTCTATGTCAGCAAGATCCTGCGGGCCCTGTGGGGCGCCGGCGCACTGATGGTGGTGCTGGGTCTCGGCGGGGGTCTGCTGATCAGCCGGGACGTCAGCCGCACCATCGCCAGCCTGACCCACGTGATCGATCGGGCGCGGAGCGGCGATCTGAACGCGAGAGCCGCGGTCCGCGGCGCCGGCGACGAATATGACGAGTTGGCCGCCGGCCTGAACGACATGTTGGACCGCCTGGAGCGGTCGGTCGGTAGTCTGCGCCACGCCGGCGACGCCATCGCCCACGACCTGCGCTCGCCCCTGACACGCCTGAGAGCCAGGCTTGAGGCGGCCATGATCGAGGCCGACGCCGGGCGGACAGACGCCAAGGCCGCCCTTCATACCGCGCTGGAGGACGCCGACGGCGTGCTACGCACGTTCAACGCCGTCCTGGCCATCGCCCGGCTGGAGGCGGCCGGCGACGCCCCGAGCCAGAGCGTCTTCGATCCGTCCGAACTGGCCGCCGATGTCGCCGAGCTCTATGAGCCTCTGTGCGAGGACAAGGGTCTGGAGTTCCAGTTGCAGGCCGCGCGGGACCTGCGCTTGAACGGCAACCGGGAGTTCGTGGCCCAGGCTCTGGCCAACATCCTCGACAACGCCGTCAAATACACCCCGGCCGGAGGCGCGATCATGGTCCGGGTCCGCCGCCGCTCATCGGGCGACGTGGAAATCTCGGTCACCGACACCGGCCCCGGCATCGCGCCGGAGGACCGCGCCCGGGTGCTGGACCGCTTCGTCCGCCTGGAGAACAGCCGCAACGAACCGGGCGCGGGCCTGGGCCTGTCGCTGGTCTCCGCCGTCGCCCGCGCCCATCGCGGCGCCCTTGAGATCGACGAGGGGCCCGGCGCCGTGGACGGCGGCGGTCCCGGATTGCGGGTGGCGCTGGTGTTCCCGACCGGAGGACAGGCATAAGGGCGGTCATGACCACCTTGGCCGACGCCATCACGCCCTGCGGTCCCGTCATAGACGCCAAGGCCGCCGAACGCGCTCTCGACCGTTTGACCGATCCCGCGGCGGCCGCGGGTTGGACCGCCGTCCTCGACCATGCCCGGCCGGCCCTGGCCCCGGTATTCGCCGCCTCGCCCTACCTCGCCGGCCTGGCGACCCGGGCGCCGGACCGCCTTCACCGGGTGCTCAACGAAGCGCCCGAATCCCGCCTGGACAGCCTGCTGGCGGCGACAGCCACGCTGGAGGCGGGGGCCTCGGCGGGCGAGGCGGAAAAAGGCCTGCGCGATCTGAAGGCGGAACTGCATCTGCTGACCGCCCTGGCCGACCTCGGCGGCGTGTGGGATCTCGACGCGGTCACCGGCGCGCTCAGCCGCTTCGCTGACGCCGCCGTCCGCTGCGCCCTGGCCGCCGCCGCCCGCGAGGCCCTGGCGGAGGGCCGGCTGACCGCGGTGGGCGACGGCCCCGCCGGCCCCGTGCCCGGCCTGTTCGTCATCGCCATGGGCAAACATGGCGCCTTTGAACTGAACTACTCCAGCGACATCGACATCTCGGTCTTCTACGAGACGTCCGACCTGCCGCTGGCGCCGGGACAGGAGGCCCAGGTCTTCGCCACCCGTCTCACCGAGCGCGTCGGCGCCCTGCTCCAGCGCCGCACCGCCGATGGCTATGTGTTCCGCGTCGACCTGCGCCTGAGGCCCGATCCGTCGTCGACGCCATCGGCGGTGTCGGTCGCCGCGGCGATGCACTACTATCAGACCGTCGGCCAGAACTGGGAGCGGGCCGCCTTCATCAAGGCGCGGGCCGTGGCCGGCGACCTGCCCGTTGCGCGGGCGTTCCTGGCCGAGCTCCGGCCGTTCATCTGGCGGCGCAACCTCGATTTCGCCGCCATCGCCGACATCCACGCCATCAAGCGACAGATCCACATCTGGAAGGTCGACGATCGCCTGACCGCCAAGGGCGCCGACTTGAAGCTCGGCCATGGCGGGATCCGCGAGGTCGAATTCTACGTTCAGACCCAGCAGCTGATCCTCGGCGGACGCCAGGCCGGCCTGAGGTCGCCGCGCACCCTCGATGCGCTTGCCGCCCTGGTCGCCTCGGGTCATGTCGCCGCCGCCGCCGCCGAGGACATGGCCAGCGCCTACCGCCTGCTCCGCGGCCTTGAGCACCGGGCGCAGATGTTGGCCGACGACCAGACCCACAAGCTGCCCGAAGCCGACGCCGACCGTCGCCGGGTCGCTGCCCTCGCCGGTGCAACCAGCCTGGGGAGCTTCGACGTCGGCGTCACCCGGGTGTTGCGGCGGGTCAATAAGCGCTATGGTGAGCTGTTCGCCGGCGAGGAAGAGCTGTCCTCCCGGTTCGGCAACCTGATCTTCACGGGCGTCGACGACGACGCGGAGACCCTGGCCACCCTCAAGCGAATGGGCTTCACCCAAGGCGCGGCGGTGTCCCACACCATCCGGCGATGGCATCACGGCCACATCGCCGCCACCCGCACTGAGCGCGGCCGGGAGGTGTTCACTCGTCTCGCCCCGCGCCTGCTGGAGGCCGCCGCCGCCACCGGCGCGCCCGACGCCGCCTTCGCCCGCTTCGCCGACTTCTTCGCCAATCTGAACCTCGGGGTGCAGGTCCAGTCGCTGTTTCTCGCCCAACCGCGATTGCTGGAGCTGGTGGTGCGGGTGATGGCCTTCGCCCCCCAGTTCGCCCGCACCCTGGCCAAGCGGCCGGCCGCCCTCGACGCCTTGCTCGACCCGACCTTCTTCCACCCGGTCGAGACCTGGCCCGATCTTGCCGACCGCCTCGCCGCCGCCCCCGGCTTCGAGGCGGCGATGGATGTGGCCCGCCGTTACCATGCCGAGGCCGCCTTTCGCGTCGCCGTGCAGGTGCTGGGCGGGGTGGCCACCGCCGAGGCGGCGGGACGGGCTTTCGCCGGATTGGCCGACGGGATCATCCAGGGTCTGTCCGACGCCGCCCTGCACGAGGTGACACGCGTCGCCGGCGTCTTCGACGGCGAGGTGGCGGTGATCGCGCTGGGCAAATGCGGCTCGCGGGAGATGTCGGCCAAGTCCGACCTCGACCTGATGACCC
>CAIQDO010000526.1 GCA_903870555.1 uncultured Caulobacteraceae bacterium | reverse complement strand
GGATCGAACCGCCTTTCTCTATGATGAGCAGGGGCTACCGCACTGAGAACCTGAGTGATGGTCATCGACAGCTCGGCGATCATCGCCATTTTGTTCGACGAGCCGGAGGCCGCGGCTTTCCTTTCGCGCCTCGCGGCCGTCGATGTGTGCCGCCTTTCCGCGGCGAGCCTGGTCGAAGTGGGTCTGGTGCTCCGCAGACAGGGGACGAGCGGGCAACGGCTCGCCTTGGATGAAATGCTGCGGCTGTTCGCGATCCGGATCGAACCGGTGACCGAACAGCATGCCCATCAAGCCATTGAGGCCTATGACCGTTTTGGCAAGGGAACCGGCCATCCCGCCGGGCTGAACTATGGAGATTGCTTCAGTTACGCCCTGGCGAAACAGGTTGGTGAACCGATACTTTTCAAGGGCGACGATTTCAGCCGGACGGATCTTGAGGCGGCGGCCTGATCGGTCGAGCCGGCGCCTCGACCCGCAAGCCTCCGCAACGCAGCGGCCGTCATCTGGCGAAAATTGGATGTTTTGCTTCAAACACCATTGCTATTATATTCGTGCTTTCGTCCCCCATTACACGAATGGTCAAATCATCGCGGTTCTTACGGTTTTTCGATCAGGCACTGCCATTGCGACTAAAGCTGTCCAGCCAAGACCTGAGGGAGCTTGGAGATTGGATAGCCGCCAAGTGCGTTCAGCACTTGTTTAACCACGCCAGGCGAAAGGACGGGCCGATTGCCAGGTATTATGATCGGTTGCGCCCCCGCCTTCTGGAGCTTTACGTGGGAACCTTTACCGCCAGGCACGACCACGTAGCCATAGTATTTCTTGAGGGCAGCAACGAGCCTGTCCGTGGAGATTGTGGCGCCAGGATCAAACGATGTTTTCTTGAATAGGGGGCGCGCGCCCTGGGGTAGCACGACATAGATTTCGTCCGTGATATCGGTGAGCGCGGTGATCATGTTCGGAGCGATCGACCAGTCCGCCGATGGCGATTTTGGGTTGAGCGTCGCCTCCACGATCTGCGACTGAAGGCGGTGAAGCCCTTCCCGATAGGTCAGGTCGGAGAGGTAATTGACCGCCTCAGCATAGCCGGGAGGCTGTAGATGAAATCTCCCCTTGAGCAAGCGGCGAAGCCCCTGACGTATGCCGGTTTCGACGCGGGACATGTATCGGGGTTCACTGAGGCGTCGATAGCTGTCGGCATTCGCCAGACTTTCCTCAAGACAATCTTTCGTGAGGAACGAAGGGCGATAGACGCCGGCCTTATAGGGACGAAACCGATCCGAATTCGTCGAAAGCAGAAGACGGAAGCCGAAGCTTTCGACTTTATGGTGAAATTGTTCGTGGAGATAATAACAATAAAAGGCGCTAACTTTCAACTGGGACAATATTTCTTGTGGTCGATTCCGCCAAAGTGGAACTTTGATCCAGTCTACACAACGAATTATTTCTATCATGCATTCAATTACATATCGCTCGCGAATATATATGCCCCAACCATGGCCGAAATAATGAATAGGGCAGTACCAAGCGCAGTGCGGTTCTGGCGCTTCGAAATATGGCAGGGGCCGCGCTCCGGCTCGCGCGCCGCCGTTGCCAAAGTCGCCGGCAATCACTTCGATCTCGCGCCAGACATCGGAGAGGCGCCCATCCTCTACCGTGTCGGGCATAAGCATTTCGGCCACTTGGGCGCCGTCGCCCTCTCGACCACTACCAAGCACGTCATCCAATGACGTGGCATACACGCTCTCGTCCTCGCCGATTTGGCCGATCTCCGGAAATTCCAGATCGCCATCCGGCTCCTCAGGGTCGATGCCGCGCGAGCGCAGGACGTCGAGGATCTCTGACGTTGGGACCATGATCTGCCTCCCCGCAGGCGCCGGACGACCACGATTGGCCGCGCACGTAGTGCCTGACCACGGATTCCGACGATGCGGCACGTTCATTCCAAGATCATGCCGCCAGTCATTCCGCAATGATCCGGCCACCCCTTGGGTGGCGCTTTTCGATGGCCTGATTGGCGCGGTCTGCTGGGGTTGGTCAAGCCTACGGTTTTGCCTTGGTGTAGCGCGACAATCGGGATGGGAGGTCGCATTGCCTCGCCTGAATCGCTTCTGGGGATCGAACGTCAGTCTGTCATGGGGGGCCTCGACGGGCTGGGCGAAAGGCTCGCGTGGCAGTACGATCGTGGCGTCGGATTGGGAGTCGTCTGATGGGTTTTCTGGAAAGGCCGCCGTTGTCGCCTGCCGGCATCGACGACCGCGCGAAGGTCGAGGCCGTACTCATTCTGGTCAGCGACCTTTCGGCCGACGAGATTCGGGCGTCCGCGCCCGGGCTGGCGGACCTGCCCGCGAACGTCGTCATCGAAGGCGTCGACACAAGTCCGGACACGATCTTCTTCAACCCGGACCGTACCCGCTTCGAGGCGTCCGCCACGCTCTATCTCGGCATTCCCTATGGCCGAGCGGCGCGGCAGATTTCCACCGAGACCGTCGCCGCGGTGGTCAAGGGCGCGGTCGACGACGACCAGGCCCGACTGGACATGATCGACGTGGACACCACGGACCTTTTCGACGCCGGTTAGGCTGCTTCGCGGTCAGTCCCGCTCGCCAACTTTCCGCGCCTCCGTCTCGGCCACGGCCGGATGCAGCGAGAACCGGTACCCCGCCAACACCGCCCCCGGCCTGCCGCCGCCTGCGCCGCCCTCGCCTGCCGCGCCGGCCGCCGGCACGGCGATCGGCGCGAGCTTGCGCGCCGTCAGGTCGGTGTTGCGGGCGGCCAGGTCGCCGGACGCCAGGCGGTCGAACTGGGCCGCGACATCGGCAAGGCTATGGTCGAGCACGCCGATGCGGGTCAACTGATAGGCCGTCGGCGGGCCTTCCCAGGCGTTGATCGCGCCGTAGAGCTGGTCGGTGAATTCGCGCAGACGCTCCTCGCCGGTGATCGCCCCGCCTTCCTTGGTGGCGACGATCAGCTTGCGCAGCGCGTCGGCCTTGGCGGACAGGTCGCTCAAAGAGGCGCGCAAGGCGTCTCCGGCCGGCAGGGCGGCCGCCCGGGCGTCGGCGCCGCCGCGCACGGCGTTGATCCGGTCGACCAGGTCGCTCATCCGGCTGAACAGGCCGCTGACCCGCGTCAGCGCATCGAATTGCGCCTGGCGGTCGGCCAGGGAGAAGGTTGCGCGGCGGTCCAGAGTGATCGCGACCGGCGTGGTCAGCACCGTCGCGCCGCTGGTCAGTCGGGCCGTGTAGGTCCCGGGGATGAACCGGGGCCCCTGCGCCGATGAGAAGGCGATCTGGGCGGCGGACGGCACCCGCGGCGCCGGGGCGTGCATCGTCCAGACGACCCGATTGATCCCCGGCCGCTTGGAGGCGCTGAGCGTATCGACCACCTTGCCGGACGCGTCGAGCACCTCGACCTTCAGCTTGCCGAACAGGTGGCGGGCTGGCTGGTAATAGCTGATCACTGCGCCATCGGTCGGATTGTCGCCGACGAACTGGGCGTCGCCGTTGGACCAGCCGCCGTTGGCCTGGATGCGTTGCTGCACAGGGCGTGACGGCAGGAAGGTCAGGGGCTTGGCCAGCACCTGCGGATCGAGGGCGCGCAGCGGCGTAAGGTCGTCGACGATCCAGATGCCCCGGCCGTGGGTGGCGATGACGAGGTCGTGATCGCGGGTCTGGAAGGCCAGGTCGCGCACCGGAACGTCCGGAAGGTCGCCCCCCT
>CAIQDO010000525.1 GCA_903870555.1 uncultured Caulobacteraceae bacterium | reverse complement strand
GTGCGCGCACCCTATTGGGCCGGTCGCGCGCGGCAGATCTGACCCCTCAGACGGTGATCCGCAGGAGGTCCTGACCGGAGGCATTGAGACGCTGGGCCTTGCCGTTGAGGTGGCCGTCGAAGCGCAGGCGCTCGACCCCGCCCGGGTCCTTTTCGCCGCTCCACCAGCCGCCGCGGTCGACGATCGGGCCGCGACCTTCGACGACCAGGGTGTCGCCTCGGACAAGCACCGTCGCGCCGCCGACCCAGGGGTCGCGGTTGAGGTAGACGCCCGCCATCGGGCGGAGGCGCTCGGCGGGAACGGGTTGCGGACGCGCCGCGGCCCGGCTGAACAGGGTCTCGCCCCACCAGAAGCCGACGGCGTTGCCGTCCTCCATCACCGCGTCGAGGCCGAAGCGCGACAGGCCCGGGTGGTCGGTGATCAGCCGCGCGGGTCCCTGGGGCAGTGCGCGGAAATCGCCGCCCCGGGCGATCACCCGCACGCTGTCGCCCCTGGCGGCCAGGGTCACGGCCTCGCCTGCGGCCGAGACGAAGGTTCCCAACAACGGCGAGGCGCCCATGAAGCGATAGGAAGCCAGAGGGTCGGGCGCCGTCGGCAGGGGCTTTCCGGCCCGGACGGCGCGCATCAGGCGCACCGCGTAGGCGGTGGTCTGGCGCGGGCGGTAGCCCTCGTTGCGGGCGTTGACGCTGGCGAAGCCGCCCACCCCCGCCGCCGGATCGGCGTGGAACGACGAGGAGAAGGCCATCATGCCGCCGGTGTGATGCAGGCAGGCCGCGCCGTCGATCGGGACCACCGCCACGCCGCAGGCGTAGCGCGCGCCGGGGCCGAACTCGTTGGTGTCGATCACCGCCGCGGCGAAGCGCCGGGCGGCGGCGTCGGAAACGATCGGCGCCCCCTGCCCCCGGCCGAGCCGCAGCAGCGTGCGCAGATAGACCGCCATCTGTTCGCCGGTCCCGCCGAGGGAGCCCGCCGGATTGTCCTCCTCGTGCCAGGAGGCGAACTCCAGCGGCGCGCCCGGCAGGACGGCGGCGGCCACATGATCGGCCGGCCAGTAGCCGACGGCGAACTGGCCTCGGGCGCCCTGGGAGATCACCCCGGCCATGCCCTCGAGGCCGAGCTTGTCGCGCACCAGCCGCCGGACGGCCGACTGGTGAGCCTCGCCCGAGACGCGCTCGATCAGCCGGCCGAGCAGGCGGTATCCGGTGTTGCTGTAGGAGAAGTGGGAGCCCGGGGCGAAGCCGCACCACAGCCGCCCGTCGAGCGTGCGCGGGAACTCCGGCGGGTCGTCGGCCAGGCCGGAGGTGTGGCTGAGCAGCTGGGCGACCGTGATCGGCTCGGGCGGCAGGGGCGCCTCGGGCAGATAGCGCGCCAAGGGCGCGTCGAGGTCGATCCTGCCCTGGTCGGCCAGGGCCAGAACGGTCAGGGCGATGAACGACTTGCTGATCGAGCCGATCTGGAACAGGTGGCGCGGCCCGACGGGAACGCCGCGCTCGCGGTCGGCCCAGCCCAGGGTCAGGGTGGCGACGAAGCCCTCGGCGTCCGTCACCGACAGGGTCATGCCCGGCAGGCCCCAGGCGGCCAGTTCGGCGCGGGCGTAGTCGGCCAGAGCCGTCAGGGCGTCGTCGTAGTTGTGGCCGGCGCCCGGGGCGCGGATCAGGAACCGGCTCAGCGGAGCGACGGCGGCGGGTGCGGCGGCCGGAGCCGTCCCCGCCGAGGGCGCCGGGGCGGCGTGAACCGCCTCGGCCGCCGATGCGCCGGCCAGGGCGGCCGTCGCGCCGAGCCAACCGCGTCTGGTGATCCTCATCTCGCCTCCCGATCCGTGTTGGACTCAGTTGAGCACCGCCGCGCGGCGGTGACCAGGGCTTCGGACTCAGCCCAGGGTCCCAACCGCCTCGGCCACCGCGTCCGGCTTTTCGGTGATCACCATGTGCCCTGCCTCGGGCACGGAGACCAGCCGCGCGCCGGCGATGCCGGCCTGGAAGTAGCCGCCGTAGACCGGCGGGATCAGCCGGTCGCTGTCGCCCCAGACGATGACGGTGTTGGCGCGGATCCGGTAGAGCCGCTGGGCCAGACCCCGGTCGGGAATCGGGAACAGCAGCTTGCCGGCCATGCCCAGCTGCCGGGCGTTGCGGATCAGATAGGCCTGAAGGAACTTCGGGTCGTCCATCTTCAGGCCCGCTGTCATCAGGGCCGCCCCGGCCTCGGCGTCGTGGAACAGATATTTCGGCATCTCATACGGCAGCAGGGTGAACAGGTCCGGTATCGGGTGGGCGTCGAGCCACAGGCCGGCCGGACAGATCAGGGCCAGGCGCGAAACATCCCGCGGCGCGATGGCGGCCATCTCGGCGGCGATCATGCCGCCCATCGAATGGCCGACCAGAACCGGGTCTGTCAGGCCGAGGGCGTCCACCACGTCCCAGCCGTGCAGAGTGTAGTCGAGCATGTCGCGCAGCTCGGGGCAGTCCTCGGTCTCGCCGTAGCCGGGCAGGTAGGGCGCGTAGACGTGGTGGGTCCGGGCCAAGGCGGCGAGGATCGGATCCTCCGGCGTCAGGCCGCCGGCGCCGTGGAGGAACACCAGCGGCGGGCCCTCGCCGCATTCCAGATAGGGGACGGCGGCGGCGCGGGTCTTGACGGTCTTGAGTTCGGTCATGGGAGCGGGCCTCACGCGGGTTGCGCGGCGCGGGCGGCGCCGAGGGGCTGGGGCAGGCTGCCAGGGGTGGCGCGGGTCTCAAGCGGCTTGCACCAGAAGCGCCCGTCGCCCTCGCACTCGGGCAGCACATTGCGGAGCTTGGGCATGACCTTCTCGGCGAACAGCTTGGAGGAGTACATGCACTTGTCGGCGGGCATGTTCCCCACGTGCATCAGGCAGAAGATGTTGCCGACGTTGAGGCCCTTGATCAGGTCCTCCATCCGCTGGCGGACGGTCTCGGGGGAGCCGGCGATGATGTGGCCGCCCTCGATCAAGTCCTTCCAGGTCAGCTGGCCATAGGCGCCGCGCGGCGGGGCGTATTGCGACAGGGCGCCGGTCTGGATGGTCTTGATGGTGCGGTAGCCGGGGGCGTCGGCGAAGCCCGGATAGACGTGCAGGCAGCGGTTGTAGAAGTAGTTGACGTGTTCCGAATAGAGTCGCTCGGCCTCCTCGTCGGTGTCGGCCACCAGGATGGTCTGGGCGAAGCCGGCCCGGTAGGGCGACGAGTCGGGCGCATTGCGCTCGGCCACCCGGTCCCAGTAGCCCTGCATCAGGGCCTTGGCGCGGATGTAGCCGGAGAAGCTGAGGTAGGAGTAGCTGTAGGTGTTGTCGATACAGAAGTCGTAGGTCTCCACCGAGCCGCCGCCGGGAATATGCACCGGCGGGTGAGGCTGCTGGATCGGCCGCGGCCAGATGTTGACATGCCGCAGCTTGGTGTAGCGGCCGTTGAAGGCGAAGGGGTCGCGCTCGGTCCAGGCGCGAATGATCAGCTCGTGGGCCTCGGCGTATTTCTCGCGGGTCAGGGCCGGAATCTGGCCGTAGCAGTAGTTGGTGTCCATCGAGGTGCCGACGGGAAAGCCCGCCACCAGCCGCCCGCCGCTGATGCAGTCGAGCATGGCGAACTCCTCGGCCACGCGTATCGGCGGATTGTAGAGGGCGATGGAGTTGCCCAGAACGACGATGGCGGCGTTCTTGGTCCGTCGCGCCAGGCCGGCGGCGATGATGTTGGGTGAGGGCATGATGCCGTAGCCGTTCTGGTGGTGCTCGTTCACCCCGACGCCGTCGAAACCGAGGGTGTCGGCGTATTCCAGCAGGTCCATGTAGGTGTTGTAGACCTCGTGGCTCTTGGCCGGATCGAACAGCCTCTGGTCGATGTCGACCCACACCGACCGGTTCTTCTCGCGGAAGTCGTCGGGCAGATGCGGCCAGGGCATCAGGTTGAACCAGGTGAACTTCATGCTGCGCTCCTCCGCCGGGCCCGTCGTGTCGCGGGCGCCTTGCTGGCGTTGAGGTTAAGTCGCGGTCGCTGGCGGACGCAACCGAAAGCTTGATGCGACGACCGCAACCTCCCTATGGTCGTGGCCAGATCACAAGGGGAGCGAGATCCATGCCCACATCCGTCGAGTTCGACGCCGTCGTCTATGGCGCCACCGGCTACACCGGCCGGCTGGTGGCCGAGCACCTGCTGAAGACCTATGGCGTGGGCGGCGCGGTCAGGTGGGCGATGGCGGGGCGGAGCGCCGAGAAGCTGGCGGAGGTGCGCGACCTGATCGGGGCGCCGGCCGCAACGCCGCTGATCGTCGCCGACGCCCATGACGCCTTCGCCCTCGAGGCCATGACCCGGCGGACCAAGGTGGTGATCACCACCGCCGGGCCCTATCAGCTCTATGGCTCGGACCTGGTGGCCGCCTGCGCCCGGACGGGGACCGACTATGTCGACCTGACCGGCGAATCCAACTGGATCGCCTCGATGATGGCCGCCCACCAGGCGCAGGCGCGGGAGACCGGCGCGCGGCTGGTGTTCTCCTGCGGCTTCGACTCCATCCCCTTCGACATGGGCGTCTGGTACGTCGAGCGACTGGCGAAGGAACGCCTTGGCGCGCCGGCGCCGCGGGTGCGCGGACGGGTGCGCGCCATGCTGGGCGGGCTGTCGGGCGGCACCATGGCCAGCGGCATGGTCACCATGGCGGCGGTCCAGAAGGACCCGTCGATCGGCGCCTTGCTGGCCAACCCCTTCGCCCTGACCCCCGGCTTCACCGGCCCGGCCCAGCCCGACGGCGACAAGACCTATCAGGACACGGTGACGGGCTCGTGGGTGGCCAGCTTCATGATGGCCGGCATCAACACCAAGGCGGTGCACCGCACCAACTTTCTCCTCGGCCACCCCTGGGGCCAGGATTTCCAGTACGACGAGATGATGATGATCCCCGGTCCGCCCAAGGCGGGCGAGCGGCCGGGGGGCGGCTTCGACTTCGGCGGCGCCAACCCGCCGAAACCCGGCGAGGGCCCGACCAAGGAAGAGCGCGAGGCGGGGTTCTACGATCTGCTGTTCATCGCCGAAGGCGCCGACGGGCGGACGGTGCGGGCGTCGGTCAAGGGCGACATGGATCCGGGCTACGGCTCGACCTCGAAGATGCTGGCCGAGGCCGGCCTGGCCCTGGCCTTCGACGTCCCCCGCGAGCGCACCCCCGGCGGCTGCTGGAGCTCGGCCGCGGCGATGGGCGACGCGCTGCTCACCCGCCTGCCGGCCAAGGCGGGGATCACCTTCCACGACGAGGGCTGAGGCCGAGGTGGTGGATGCTGCCTTGAAACGCCAAGACGCCAAGACGCCAGGAGACCCTTCCGACCTCTCTGGGCCTTGCGCGAGCGCGGCCCAATTTGTTGCGCGCGTAGCGCG
>CAIQDO010000524.1 GCA_903870555.1 uncultured Caulobacteraceae bacterium | reverse complement strand
CCCAGTCAGCCAAGGCGGTGTTGAGCGCCGTGAAGAACCCGGCGCTCAGCCGTTCCGAGGCTCTGGCGGTCGCGGCGCTCCCGGGAAATCAGGGGCTCATTCGGAAGGCGAACTCGTACAAGATCGCCGCCACAACCGGGACCTTTGCCGACGCTCTGGTGGCTTCGGCGCACGGTGGTCCCGCCGACACGCCAACGGCGAAGAATCTGGGCTTTGAGCGCCTCAAGCCCAAGGCGGACGCGTTGATGGCGCTGATCACGCGGATCGAGTCCCATCCCAAGGACTTTCAGGCGTGGGTGACCGAGAGGGTCGCCCTGTTCTCCCCCCCTGGGTCAGCGGTGAAGATCGACGGCTATCTGATCGTCGGCGGGAACTCGGGCGGGTTTGCGTTCGGCGAGCCCAGGTTTTACCTCAACCTCAACTACTTCAACGAATTCGAGCCAGCCAAGGTGGTTCTGGCGCACGAACTTTATCATGCCGTTCAGGCCGTCTATACGGTCGATAACGATGATCGGTGGCTGAAGCCGGAAAACCCGACTGCAGAGGGAAGGGCGCGTCAGCAGGTGTGCGCGAACCTCGCGAACCTGTTCTCCAATCTCTATCAGGAGGGCTCCGCCAGCTATGTCGGCGATCCGATGTTGCTTGACGCGGAGACGGGCCCCTTGGCGGAAAAGACCCGGACCGACCTTCAGGACGGCCTCAACACTCTCGGCGCCCATCTAACCCTGCTGGAACTCTCTGTCGTCGGCCTGCAGGCGAAAACGCCGGTTCCGTTCGATGACGTCTACGCGCTCGGCTTCTACGTCCCGGAACCGCTTTACAAGGTCGGCTACGTCATGGCCAAGGCGATCGCCACCGATGAGGGTCCAAAGGGCCTTGCGACGTTTCTCAATCTGCCGGGGCACACATTCGCCCAGCACTATGCGGAACTGCCGCGTTACGGGAAGGACAATGATCACCCGAAATTCGGCCCCAACACCCTGGACGCCATCCGGTTGCTGGCGTCCGGCTGCAAGGCCAACTGACCGCGGCATGTCTCGCCATTGTCGCGCGCCGCCGCTATCAACGGCGTATGACCAGACATGTGAAGCTCGAAGGCGTCGACAATCTCCGCGACTATGGCGACTATCCAACCCTGGACGGGCGGCGGCTGAAGCGGGGGGTCCTCTACCGCTCGGCCGGCCACTCCCGCGCGACGGACGCCGACCTCGAAGCCCTGGCCGCCCTGAATATCGCCGTAGTGGTCGACCTGCGGCGGATCGAGGAGCGGCTGCGCGAGCCCTCGCGCCGTCCGGCGGATTTCGCCGGAATGGTGATCGCCAATGACGAGGTCCACGAAGAGGACAGCTGGACCCACCACATCGCCACCAGCGACCTGACCGCCGACTCCTTCCGCGACTACATGGTCGACTACTACCGTCAGGCCCCGGTGGACGAGCGCCACATCGACCTGTTCAGCCGCTACTTCCAGGCCCTGCCCGAGACCGACGGGCCGATCCTGATCCACTGCGCGGCGGGCAAGGATCGCACCGGCATCCTGGTGGCCCTGACCCACCATATCGCGGGCGTCCATCCCGATGACATCGTCGCCGACTACCTGCTGACCAACAATCCCGAGCGCATGGCCGAGCGCCTGCCGCTGGTCACCGAGGCGATCCGCGAGATTTCAGGACGGACGCCGGATCCCGAGGCGGTGATGGTGGCCATGGGGGTCGAGGCCCACTACCTGGAAGCCGCCCTGACGGTGATGGCCGAGCGGTTCGGCGGCGTCGACGCCTATATCGAAAACGTGCTGGGCGTGACGCCCGAGGCCCGCGAGGCGATCAAGGCCCGGCTGCTGGAGTAGCCGCCCCTACTTCGCGCCCGGGAAGCGGCTGGGCGCGGCGACATCCTTCGGATTGATGGCCCGCCCGGCCGGAAAGGCCCACTCGCCATGAAAGGCGAAGCTGAGCGTCCGGCACAGGGTGACCGGCCCGCCCTTGGCCGGCTCGCCAAGCACCAGCACCTTCAGGTCGCGGTTCAGCTTCAGCGGGCCAAAGGCCAGCCACGCCCGCTTCGCCCCAGGACAGAAGGCGGAGACCAACGCCTCGCCCTGGTCGGCCGTCTGGACCTCGTAGAGATCGCGTTCCGGCGCCCGGGCGCCGACCAGGCCGCTCAACCCGCCGCGCCCAAGCGCCCGCTCGTCGGCCCGTTTCAGATCCGCCGTGGCCGGCGCCTCGGTGGAGCGGATGTTGAGGACGGTGTTTTTCAACAGGCCCTTGTTGAAGGTGAAGGTCAGGGGCCCGGCCGCGGTCCGCGTACCGGCGTCGGCGGGATCATAGGAAAACATGTGCAGGCTGTCGGCGATAACCGGACCAGCCGTCAGCGCCGTCGCCAATCCCGCGGCGACCAGAAGGCTCCGCCAAGCCGTCACGGCTGCGTCCGACCGCGGCCGTGCAGAACGGTCTGGGCGTCGAAGCCGACAAGCCGCCAGGTTCCGCCCTCATCGGCGAAGGTCATCAGGCAGCGCCCCGCCTTTCGCCCCTTGGCGCACACACGTCCGTCCGGCAGAGGCGACAGGGCGGTGGCGAGGGCGAACGTCCCGGGGATCGGCCGGTCGGGTGTGTAGCCATAGTAGTCGGCCACCGCCCGGAACACATCCGGCTG
>CAIQDO010000523.1 GCA_903870555.1 uncultured Caulobacteraceae bacterium | reverse complement strand
CTCCCGCGGCGGCAAAACGATCCAAGGCGGGACGCAAAGAGACATCCGCCAGGGTCTTGCCAGCACGGGCGAAGGTCTGTTCCAGCGCCGCCTTGCCGAGTCGTTGGAACTCCTCTCGCTCCGATTGACGGCGGTGCCTGCGGATGGCCGACCGCGCGCGGCCGGTGACGGTCAGGCTAAGCCAGTCGACCGGTGTCGATGGCTTCTGGCCACGAACCACTTCGACCACGTCGCCATTGACCAAGATCGTCCGCAGCGGTCGCAACTCACCGTTGATCTTCACGCCAAGGCAGGTGTCACCGACATCGGTATGCACCGCATAGGCGAAGTCGAGCGGCATCGCGCCGCTGGGCAGGCTTATCAGTTTGCCTTTTGGGGTAAAGACGAACACCTGATCGAGGAACATCTCCAGCTTGGCGTGCTCAAGGAGATCCTCAGCGTCGCCGCCCTGCTCCAACACCTGCACGAGCTGTCGGATGTTGACCAGCGGATCCGAGCCACCGGCCGCCGCGGCGGCCTCGGGGTCGAAGGCGTAGGTCTCGTTCTTGTAGCGCCAATGCGCCGCGACGCCCTGTTCCGCCACCCGGTCCATCGACTCGGTGCGGATTTGCATCTCGATGCGCATCGCCCGAGGTCCCACCACCGTGGTGTGGATCGAGCGATAGTTGTTACGCTTGGGTGTGGAAATAAAGTCCTTGAACCGATCCGGGACGCAGGGCCAGACGCGATGGATGACCCCCAGCGCCCTGTAGCACTCGTCTTCGGACGCGACGATGACCCTGAAACCGTAGATGTCCGAGAGCTGCGCGAAGCCGATCGACTTACGCTGCAGCTTACGCCAGATCGAATAGGCGTTCTTTTCCCGGCCGACGACCCTGCAGGCCAGACCGGTCTTTGCCAATTCCTTCGCCACCTCATCACTGACCAGGGCGACGGCACGCCCTTGCCCGGCTCGCAGGACGTCCAGGCGACGAATGATCGCATCGCGCGCCTTGGGGTTGAGATGGGTGAACGCCAGCTCCTCCAGCTCGGAGCAGATCCGGTGGCAGCCAATCGACCGCGCCAAGGGCGCATAGATGTCGAGGGTTTCGCGGGCGATCCGTTCGCGCTTGGCTGGACTCTTGATGAATTGCAGCGTCCGCATGTTGTGCAACCGGTCTGCAAGCTTGACCAGTAGCACCCGAACATCCTTCGACACCGCCAGGATAAACTTGCGGAGGTTTTCGGCCTGACGCTTGTAGTCGGCGGTGGCTTCGAGCCGGGACAGCTTAGTTACGCCCTCGACCAGTTCGCCGACCTCGACACCGAACAAGCGATCAATGTCTTCCCGCGTGACGTCGGTGTCCTCGATGACGTCGTGCAGAAGGGCCGTGACGATGGTGGCCGTGTCCAGACGGTAGTCGGTAAGGATGCCCGCGACTTCGATCGGATGGGCGAAATAGGGGTCGCCCGAGGCGCGCTTCTGGGACCCATGCATCCGCACGGCGTAGACATAGGCCCGATTGAGCTGCGCCTCGTCCGCGCTGGGGTCGTAGGCGCGGACCCTCTCGATCAACTCATACTGCCGCAGGAATTTAGGACCCGCGACCTTCTGCGGGGTCGGTGGCGGCTCCGGGGACGTGACCGCGGAGGTCGGCGGCGGCGCGGCGGCCTGGAGGGCCTCGAGGCTCAGTAGCGCTCCTCCTGACCGCCATCACGGTCGCTCTGAAGCGCGCGGACCAGTTCCTGTTCGCTCATCTGGGCGTGGCTGGGATCGGCCAACAGGGCCAGGGTTTCCGCCTCTTCCTCGGCTTCGGAGTGTTCGTCCACCCGCTGAAGGCTGCCGATCAGGGTCTCCCGCAATTCGGTCGGATTCACCATGTCCTCGGCGATCTCGCGCAGCGCCACGACAGGATTCTTGTCGTTGTCACGATCCAGCGTGAGAGGCGATCCCGCGGCGATCGCGCGGGCGCGATTAGCCGCCAGCAGCACGAGGTTGAAACGGTTAGGAACTTTCTGAACGCAATCTTCGACGGTGACGCGGGCCATGAAATCTCGCAGGTGTGGGGGTCAACCTGTGCACATAGCGGGGATGGGCGTTTTTTGCAATGCGAAGCGAGCGGGTTCTCTGGCGGACAAGGCGGTCTCCATCCGCAATCCGTCCGCCATCCGGCCGGTTCTTCTTCAGTCGAGGTCACCCAACGGCCGTGCGTCGGCGCCCACAAAGGCGTCCGCGACCAGTTCGGCCGCGCTACGCCCGAGGCGCGGATGGCGCCACTCTGGGCAGATTTCCGCCAACGGTCCCATCACGAAACGTCGCAGGTGGGCGCGCGGGTGCGGCAGAATCAAACCCGGCTCATCGATCACATCGCGACCGAAACCGATCAAGTCGAGGTCGAGCGTGCGAGGGCCGTTCTCGGCGTCTCTGATACGACCGAACTGTGTCTCGAGGTCGAGAAGGTTCCTCATGATCCGCCTGGCGTCCAAAGCCGTATCGACCAGTGCGACGGCGTTGAAATAGGGCGGATCGGCGGGATTGGGCCAGGCGGCCGAGCGCCAGAAACAGGATCGGGCCGTGACATTCAGGCCGAAGGTTGGAAAACGCGTCAGCGCCGCTTCCAGCAAGGCCCGGCTTGATCGATACTGGCCCGTGAGATTTGAACCGAGCGCCACCACCACGGCGTCGTCGCAAAAAATATTTTTCAAGACCGACAAGGAATTACCGTGACCTTCTATCCAACAGACCGGCTAGCCCTGTTCATCGATGGCGCCAATCTCCACGCCGCGGCGAAAAATCTGGGATTCGACATCGACTTCAAGCGGCTTCTCGATGAGTTTCGCAAACGCGGGCTGCTGATCCGAGCCTATTATTACACCACTCTGGTGGAGGAGCAGGATTATTCGCCGATCCGGCCTCTGGTGGATTGGCTGGACTACAATGGCTTCACTCTGGTGACCAAGCCGGCCAAGGAATACACCGACCGGGAGGGCCGCAAGCGCTACCGCGGCGACATGGACATGGAGCTGGCCGTCGACATGCTCGAACTGGCTCCGAAGACGGACCATATGGTGCTGTTCTCTGGCGACAGTGATTTCGCCTATCTGGTCGCAGCGGTGCAACGCCGAGGGGTTCGGGTAACCGTCGTGTCGACCCTCAAGACCCAGCCGCCGATGGTTTCGGACGACTTGCGACGACAAGCCGATTCCTTCGTCGAGTTAGCCGACCTGGCCGACATCATCGGCCGCGCGCCGCGCGAACGCCTGCCTCGTTTCCTTCAGGAAAACCGCGAACCGGCGGATGACTGAGCGCGCGCTCCTCACAGAGCCGCCTCGAGACTGCCCGCTTTGCCCCCGGCTCGCCGCTTACCGCGGCGAGAACAGGGCGGCGCATCCCGAGTGGTTCAACGGGCCGGCGCCGTCGTTCGGCGACCCCAGCGCACGCCTGCTCGTCGCGGGACTTGCCCCTGGGCGACAGGGCGCCAACCGAACAGGGCGGCCGTTCACCGGCGATTTTGCCGGAGTGCTTCTCTACGAGACCCTTACGAAGCTCGGCTACGCAAAGGGTCGCTACCAGGCGCGGCCGGACGACGGGCTAGTCCTGAACGATTGCATGATCACAAATGCGGTTCGCTGCGCGCCACCAGGCAATAAGCCGTTGCCCGGCGAGGAAGCCGCCTGCCGTCCATTTCTTGCCGCGCGCATTGCCGCCCTGCCCCGCCTGAAGGTCATCGTCACTCTCGGCGATGTCGCGCGCCGCAACGTGATGAGAGCCTTGGGATTGCCGGGTTCGGCGGGTGCGCCCGGCCATGGCTCGGAAAGCGCGGCGGGTCGGTACGTTATCATCAACAGCTACCATTGCTCCCGGCTGAACACGAATACGGGACGGCTGACACCGGAGATGTTCGAGGCCGTGTTCCGGCGCGCGACGCAGGTTCTCGAACAGTCGGCCTGAACAGGCGGCCTGTCGGCTATTTCCGAACGTTGACCGTCAATCGACGCGGACCAGCGAACAGCCACCTCGCCACGATCATTGTCAGATCCGTCACCAGCACCAAGGGCGCGCCGGCCAGCAACGGCAGGCCAAAAGGCGAGAAGTAGGCCACGTAGTCACCGAAGCGAAGACGCCCGGCGATAGGTTCGACACCATGGATCCGGAACCCGGTGAGCAACGCGAGGCTCATGCCCAAGGCGAAGAACACGACCCAGCTGAGATAGGCGACGGCATAGGGACCGACGGGATAGAGGGAAGGTTTGAACAGTCGCACCACGGTGACCCGAATGGCCATGGCGCAACCGAACGACCAGAGGGTCCAGACGGCCCAAGTCAATGGCAGCGTCACTTGATGTCTCCCTGTCGTTCGACCACCCCTGGCTCTGGAGAAAGAGGCTACGCCTTCCGATCCTCGGGGCCAACCGCCGGAACGTCGCAGATCGACCAAAAAAACACGGCGAAAAGGCGTGATCAGCCCTTGTCGCGCATCAGCCGGCCCTGTTCCCGCTTCCAGTCGCGATCGGCGACCGTCTGGCGTTTGTCCGGCGCGGACTTGCCCTTGGCGAGGCAGAGCTCGAGCTTGGCGAGCCCCTTGTCGTTCCAATAGAGACGAGTCGGAACGATGGTTCGGCCATCTCGCCGGATCGCGCCCAGCAGTTTGTCGATCTGACGACGATGTAGCAGCAGCCGGCGCGGGCGCCGCGGCTCATGGTTAAATCGATTGGCGGGCCCGTATTCCGGGATGTAGGCATTCACCAGGGAGATTTCCCGGCCATCGGCATTGGCGTAGGATTCGGCGATATTGGCCTTGCCGAGGCGCAACGACTTGACCTCGGAGCCGGTGAGCGAGATCCCGGCCTCAAAAGTCTCCTCCAGAAAATAGTCGAACCGCGCCCGCCGGTTCTCCGCAATCAGTTTTCCAGTCAAAGGCTTATGCCTGCTTCTTCCATCGCCGCGAGGATCTCCGCGTGATGCGCCGGGTCGCAATCAAGGATCGGCAAGCGGGAGACTTCCTCGCACAGGCCCAAGCGAGCCAAGGCGAACTTGGTCGGGGCCGGCGAAGCGTCGAGGAAAAGGGCCTTGTGCAGGCGCACCAGTCGATCCTGCCAGGCTAAGGCCGTCCGCCAGTCCCCGGCCATCGCGGCGTTGAAGAAGGCGGCGCAGGCGGCTGGCGCGACATTGGCCGTGACGGAAATGCAGCCATGGCCTCCGTGGGCCAAATAGCCGAGCGCGCTCGGATCGTCACCCGTGAGCATGACCCAGTCCGCGCCGCATTGCCGACGTTGGAAGCTGGCCCGAACCATGTCCCCGGTCGCGTCCTTGACACCGACGATGTTTGGCAGACTCGCCAACCGCGCGAGGGTTTCGTTGGAGATATCGATGCTGGTGCGCGATGGCACGTTATAAACGAACACCGGCAGGTCCACGGCGTCGTTTATAGACCGGTAGTGGCGATAGAGCCCCTCCTGGCTTGGACGATTATAATAGGGCGTCACGACCAGCGCGGCGTCGGCGCCGGCGACCCGTGCGTGGCGAACAAAGTCCACGGCCTCCGCAGTGGCGTTTGAACCCGCCCCGGCAATCACCGGAACGCGACCGGCGACGACCTCGACACAAAGGCTGACGACCCGCTTGTGCTCCTCGTGGCTGAGGGTTGAGGTCTCGCCCGTGGTGCCTACAGGCACCAGGCCGTGCACGCCGCCGGCGATCTGGCGCTCAATCAACGCCGCGAAAGCGACTTCGTCGATCACGCCTTGGGAAAACGGGGTCACCAGAGCCGTGATGACGCCTTTGAAAGGATTGGAGGTCATGAATGCAAAGAACGTGTTCCTGACGCGGGTCGCCGCGGCCTCGTTTGGATTTTGGACAATAGGGCCTCGGGCGTTGCATCGGCAACCGTGATCGGCGGGCCGATGGCGGAAAGGCGGTTTTGGGGTTAAGGGACGGTATGACTTTGGCTTTCAGGCATCGCAGGGCGCTGATGGCGCTGACCGTCGCCCTTTCGTGCGCCGGAATGGCCCGGGCCCAGGGCCAATTGGCCAGCGACGTCCCCACGACGTCGCTCGGTCCGTCGAGCCCCCTCGCCGCCGTCTCGTCGCCCGCTAACAGCGGCGCCGCTATCACCATCCTCGCCGCGGCGCGGTCCGGCGACGGTTCGCGGTTACGCGCCATCGCCGACCAGACCGGCGATCCATTGACCCGACGGATCGCCCTTTGGGCCTTGGCTGACGCCGCGCCGGAATTCCTTACCTGGGAGCTGGCCGACGCCGCCAAACGCGAACTGACCGAATGGCCGCGACCGGCCCGTCGCCAGGCCGCCGCCGAGAAGCTGATTGAACACTCCCCGCTCGGACCACAGGCGATCGTGGCCTGGTTCGGTGACGATGTTCCGACCACGCCGCAGGGCGCAATGGCTCTTGCCGACGCCTTGCGCCGCACCGGTCGCGTCGCGGCGGCGGGTGACGTCATTCGCCGGGCCTGGCGGGCCCTGACCTTCGATACGCTAGACCAGGAAGCCATGCTTGGCCGTTTCGGCGCTCTCCTTACGCCCGAGGACGAAATCGCGCGGGAGGATTTCCTGCTCTACGGCGTTCAGGGGCCCGCGGCGCAGGATCTGCTGCGCTTGTTGCCGCCCGCCGAACAAGCGGTCGCCCAGGCGCGCATGGCGGTTCGCCGAGGGGACCCCGCCGCCCAGGCGATGATCGAGGCCCTTCCCTCGGCTGATCAGACCCGTCCCGGACTTGTCTATGAGCGGGTGATGGCGCTCCGGGATCGTGGCGACATGCTCGGGGCGCTGTCCCTGATTCCCTACCTGCCGGCCGCGTTGCCGGACGAACACGCGGCCGCGCGTCTTTGGAAGCGCGGCATCCTGATGGTGGAAGCGCTTCAGGCCGGTGACGCTACGACGGCCTATCAAGTGGCCGCGCGATCGGGCCTGACAACCGGGCCAGACGCCGCCAACGCCCAGTTCTACGCCGGCTGGATCGCCCTGGCCCGGATGAAGAACGCGCGCCTGGCCGACGAACACTTCGCCCGGCTCCAGCATGCCGGTCCCTCGCCGCTCACCCAAAGCCGGGCGCTCTACTGGCGGGGCCGCGCCGCTGAAGCGGAAGCCGATCCCGTGGCGGCCCAGCTCTTCTACGAGGACGCCGCCCGCTATTACACGACCTTCTACGGCCAGCTCGCGGCGGCCAAGACCGGCAAGGCGCAACTGGTTCTTGGCCATGACCCCGCCGTCACCGCCGAAAACCTGGCGCGGTTCGAGGCGCGCGACTCGGTGCGGGCGGCACGCCTCTTCGCCCGATCGGGCAACACTGAGGCGCTCCGGACCTTTGTGCTGGGCCTCTCCGAGACCCTGCCGACAGTGGACGAGGCGGCGATGCTGGTCGATCTCGCCCGGGGTTACGGCGACCAGGATCTGTCGATGCGGGTGGTGCGCAACGCGGCAAAGCGAGGCTTCATCCTGCCGGAACGCGGCTATCCGATCCGCAGCGCGCCTTCCCTTGCAATGGCGGCTGAGGCGCCATTGGTGCTCAGCATCACCCGACAGGAAAGCAGCTTCGACCCCAACGCCCGCTCGGGCGTCGGAGCGCGAGGAATGATGCAACTGATGCCGGCCACGGCCCAGGCGGTCGCGCGGCGGTCTGGCCTGGGGTGGGGAAGTCTGGAAGACCCGGACTTCAATATGAAAGTCGGCTCGGTCTACCTCGGCCAGCTGGTGGGCCAGTTCAGTGGTTCCTACGTGATGGCCGCCGCCGCCTATAACGCCGGTCCGTCGCGGCCGACTCTATGGGCGGCGATATGCGGCGATCCCCGAGCCTCATCGACCGATCCCTTGGACTTCATCGAGTGCATTCCCTTTTCCGAAACCCGCGACTACGTGATGCGGGTTCTGGAAAGCACTCAGGTCTATCGGGCCCGACTTAATGGCGGCGTGGCCTCGCTTACCCTGGCCGCGGATTTGAAGCGTGGCGGCTACGCCTCTCGACCGTCCCTGGCAGCTCCGGGTTCAGCCGTCGCCACCGCGATAGCGCCGCCCTCGGACTCAGGCGGCCGTTAACCGCGCGCGGTGGTGACCACCACGCCGTGGCGAGTGGAAATCAACTCGCCATTGAGGCCGAACGCGCTCTTCAGGATCTCCGGCGACAGCGCCTGAACGGGCGGACCCAGGGCCACCAGACGTCCGCCCGCCAGCACGGCGAGCCTGTCACATCCCCGGGCGGCCAGCGTCAGGTCGTGCAGGCTGACCACCACCGCGGCGCCACGGGCCGCCTGCGCCCTGAGCAACTCAAGAACCAGGAATTGCGCGTCCGGATCCAGGCCGGCGGCAGGCTCGTCGGCGATCAGCAACGGTGCGCCTGTGACAATCATTCTGGCCAGCAGAACTCGCGCCCGTTCGCCCCCCGACATGTCGAGAACGCCGCGCTCGGCAAGGCTGGCGACGCCCAACCCGTCAAGCGCCGCGATCGCCATGTCACGCCCCCGCGCCGCGCCCATCCTGGGGAGACCCAACGCCACGAGGCGCCATGCGGGCAGGTTCCAGGCCACATCGCGGTCCTGGGGCAGGTAGGCCGCGAGGCTCGCGCGCTCCGGCAGGGAAAGCCGCGAGACAGGGCGCCCCGCCAGCCGCGCTTCACCCGCAGCGAGGACCGTCAGCCCAAGCGCGGCTCGCAACAGCGTCGTCTTGCCGCCGCCGTTGGCGCCGATGATCCCCAAAACCTCGCCCGCGCCGACCGCCAAGCTGACCCGGTCCAACGCCAGTCGACCGCCAAGCCGCACCGATAGGGTGTCGATGGTCAAGGCGTCCATCAGCCGCGCCAGCTTCGCGCCGCCCGCCAGGCGACGACGGCGAAAACCGGCGCTCCGAACAGGGCGGTGACGACCCCCAACTTCAACTCTTCGGCCGATGGAATCATCCGGGCGGCGAGGTCCGCGACGACCAGCAGGCCGGCGCCCGCCAAGGCGGAGGGCACCAGCGTTCGCGCCGGATCTTCGTGCGCGGATCGCCGAACCAGATGCGGAGCCGCCAGGCCGACGAAGCCGATCACGCCCGCGACGGACACAGCGGCTCCGGTCAGAAGGGCGGCGCCGGCCACGGCGGCCATTCGCAGCCGGTCCATCGGCAGGCCGGACAGGGCGGCCGTTTCCTCACCCAGCGTCAGCTGACTCAGACCGGGTGCGGAGACCAGACACAGGATCGCGCCGGGAAGCGCTGGCGCCAGCCCCCTGGCGACGTCGCTCCAGTCGCGGTTCGCAACCGACCCGAGCAGCCAGGACAACACCTCGGCGGTCGTAACGGGAGACGGCGATAGGTTGAAGACAAGGGCGGTCGCGGCCCCGCCGAGAGCGGATAGCGCGACACCGAACAGGATCAGCGTCTGAGGCTCGGCCAGCCGCCCGGCGAGCAGGGTCAGAAGCGCTCCAGCGACCGATGCGCCAAGAAGGGCCGCCGTCTCGACCGCGCCGGGAACGGAGGTGAGACCAAGGGCTATGACCCCGGCGGCGGCCAGCCCAGAGAAGGCCGACACGCCCAACACGCCGGGATCCGCCAAAGGGTTGCGTAGCAGACCCTGCATGACCGCGCCGGAGAGGCCGAGGGCGCCGCCGACAAGCGCCGCGGCCGCCATGCGAGGCGCCCGAATCGACCAGAGGATCTGCGCCGGCGCCGACAGGGGCTCGAAAAAGGCTGACCGAATCTGGCTGGCTGAAAGCGAGGTTTCGCCAAGGGCGACTGCCAGGGCGGCGGCCATAAGCAGCATTCCGGCAAGGATCAGGTTCAGGCGCAAGCGCCGTGTCCTGCCGCTGGAGTGCCGCATCGCGGCGATGGTGGGGCGGCGCGGGCAATCAGGGCCACCGCATCGCCCGCGAACCAGGCCGGACACCCCAGCAAAGCGCCTGGCAACGAAACAAGGCTGTGGCCGGTCGTGATCCGCCGCAGGGCTCCATGGCGGCCGGGACTCCAACGCACCTGGGCCTGGCTGCCTGCGTCGAAGAAGCCCTCTACCACGGCGACCGGCGGATCAAGGGTCAGGCGCTCCAGCGAGAGCTCATGGAAACCCGGCGCTCGCGTCAGATTCCGCAGACCGGCGGCACGCAGCATGGCGTCGATCAGCGTGCCTGGCCCCGCCGTCGCCCCCCCGGACGTCACGTACAACACACCGCGTCCGCCCCAGGCGCCAGCGCTGTGAGTCAGCTCGCCATCCATACCGGCGATCAACCGAGCGCCCGCCGCCTTCTGCCGCAGCGCTTCGGCGACGGCGCGAACGTTGCGTCGCACCCCGTCGAAATCGACCGCGTCCTCAAGGGTGATCACGCGCGCCCCACGCCGGATTAGAATCCGTTGCAGCTTAGGGTCGCCGCCCCAATAGCGAATGACGAGCCTCGGATGGGCCGCCAGAACCGACTCGCTGTCCGCGCGAACGACCGGCAGGCCGACGGAGCGCGCCGCCAGCCAGGAATCGGCGTTTCTGACCCGCGGCGACAACCCGACGATTTCGGACCGGGGGCTCAAGGCCAGGACATATTGGTCGGCGCATTGGTCGAGTGACATCACGCGAAGCGCCGGCGGCGCGGCCGTGGCTAGGGACGGTCCGGAGGCGACGAGCGCGAGGACGCAAGACACGGCCACGGAGGCCCCCGCGGTGGCGGTTCGCGAATTCGACAAGGTCAGTCGGCGATCAGGCCGAATAGCAGACCATCGATCAGCAGCCGGGTAACCTCGTCCGCTGGCGCCCATTCGATCTGTGGCTTGGTGATCATCAACGAAACGAGGCCATGACATGCCGCCCAGACCGCCTGATGGACGGCGCGCGGATCGCCGATCTTCAGCCGGCCCTGGGCGGCAATCTCGCGCACGACGCCAGCGAAGCGGTCGAAGCACTGGGCGCCAAGTTGCTGTGTAACCTGTTGTTTCATCATCGACCCGGTGACGGGTGAGGCACAGAACACCAGCCTGTAGGCGTTGGGATGGCCAAGGGCGAAATCGACATAGGCGGTCAGCATCAGCCGCAGGCGCTCGACGGCGTCGACCGGGCGAGCCAATATGGCGGTGTTGAGCGCCAGCAATTCCTCCATCGCCGCTGTGCAAATTTCCAGCAGGATCTCGTCCTTGTCCCGGAAATGCATGTACAGGCACGTCGAGGACACGCCGACCTCGTCGGCGATCTTGCGGATGGTCGCGCCTTCATAACCTTCGGCGACGAAGATTCGTTCGGCGGAACGCAGAATTTCCGCTCGGCGCAGGTGGCCGTCACCCTTCGCCTTCCGCGCCGATCTTGCGGGCCTGATCAGGATCTCGTTCACCGATAGGAGTCCATGCTCTAATTCTCGTGCGGCAATAGACGGAAAAAACATGTTCGCCGCAAGGCGCGCCGGGGCCGCGACGCCGGAAGAGAAAAACAAAACCTTGTTTTTCACCATGTCGATGCGCCCCGCGGGGGCCCGGCCGGCTCAGCTGCCCGCCTCACGCGACTGGACGCGCCCGCCTCGCGAACGGTATGCCCCGAAGATGAAACCCTCGGCCACGGCAAATGCAGCCCCGATAATCGCTGACCGCCCGGAGGTGATGCGCACGTCTGGCTGGGACGACTATGCTCTGCTCGACAGTGGCCACGGTCGGAAGCTTGAGCGATATGGAGCCTGGACGGTTGTCCGGCCAGAGGGTCAGTGCTTGTGGACCCCTGGACGGCCGGCAGAGGCCTGGAACGCGGCCGATGCGATCTTCGAGCCGGCTGACGAAGAGGACGCCGGCCGATGGACGCTACTGTCCTCCGTTCCGGCGCTGTGGCCAATGACCTGGGCGGACGTCACCTTCAATGCTCGCCTCACCGCGTTCCGACACCTCGCCGTGTTTCCCGAACACGCAGCGAACTGGGAGTGGATCACGGCCAGGATTCGAGCGGCGAAGCCCGAATTCCGAATGCTGAACCTGTTCGGCTACACCGGCCTCGCCAGCCTGGCCGCCGCCGCCGCCGGCGCTTCGGTGACCCATGTCGACGCCTCCAAGAAGGCGGTGGGTTGGGCGCGCGAGAATGCCGCCCTGTCAGGACTTGAAGGGGCTCCGATCCGTTGGATCTGCGAAGACGCCCGCAAATATGTCGCCCGAGAGGTTCGTCGCGGCGCCCGCTATGAGGGCATCGTTCTCGATCCCCCGAAATACGGCCGAGGCCCCACCGGCGAGGTGTGGCGGCTCTACGACGACCTTCCGGACCTGATCGCTGGCTGCGCGGCGCTGCTGAGCGAGGACGCGGGCTTCCTTCTGCTCAATGGCTATTCCGAACGGATGACCGGCCTGGCCCTTGCCGGCCTCCTGGCCGACGTCATGGCTGGGCGCGGCGGCAGGGTCGATTGGGGCGAACTGGCCCTGATGGAAGAGTCTGGGCGACGCGGCGCCGGACTTTCGTTCTTCGCCCGGTGGAGCGCGACATGACAGGCGGAGGGGCTTCCACAAAGGCGATCACGTCCCTGACCAATCCGACCGTCAAGGCTGTGCGCGCGCTACATATGCGCAAGACCCGCGAGGAGACCGGACATTTTCTCGTCGAAGGCCTCAAGAGCGTCGCCGAGGCTGTGGCCCTTGGCCGGGCGCCCCGCATCCTGCTTCACGGCGACGCCGCCGCGGACCACCCCCTGCTTCGCCAGGCCGCCGAGGCGGCGGATGAGACCTTGGTGGTCAGTCCGGCGATCCTGGAAAAGATCTCCCGCCGGGAAAACCCGCAGACCGTGCTGGCGGTGTTCGACCAACTGTTCACGCCGCTGGAGGCTCTCGATCCGACGGCGGCGCGATGCTGGGTGGCGCTCGAAGCGGTGCGCGACCCCGGCAACCTCGGCACCATCGTCCGCACGGCCGACGCCGCCGGTTGCGGGGCCGTGATCCTGGTCGGCGAGTGCTGCGATCCCTATTCCATCGAAGCGGTGCGGGCGACCATGGGCTCGGTGTTCGCCGTGCCGATCGTCCGAGCGACTATCACTCAGTTCCTGGCCTGGCGCAAAACCTGGCCCGGCGCGGTGGTCGGCACGCTTCTGTCCGCTACGGTCAATTTCCGCGC
The DNA here is from genome assembly GCA_903870555.1 of uncultured Caulobacteraceae bacterium. GTDB lineage: Bacteria > Pseudomonadota > Alphaproteobacteria > Caulobacterales > Caulobacteraceae > Acaudatibacter > Acaudatibacter boreus. The sequence continues at coordinate 5,595 of CAIQDO010000523.1, read as the reverse complement.
GGCCTCCTATGCCGGGCCCGTGCTCCTACTGATGGGCAACGAGCAGGCGGGCCTGACGCCCGAGATGGCAGAGGCCTGCGACGTGGCGGTGAAGATCCCGATGCGCGGGCGCGCCGACAGTCTCAACCTGGCGGTCGCCACCGGCGTGATGATCTACGCCGCCACCGCCTGACCGCGAGGCTCAGTCCGCGCCGGCCGCCGTCGGCGCGCCATTCTCGCGGTAGACCACGCCGCCCTTCATCACGAAGTCGACCTTCTCGAACGCGGCGGTGTCGACCAATGGATCGCCGGCAAGAGCGACGAGATCGGCGTAGCGGCCGGCTTGGACCGTGCCGATCCGCTCGGCGGCGCCAATCAGCTCGGCGCCGGTGCGGGTGGCCGCCACCAGAGCGTCCATCGGGGCCATGCCGTTGGCGGTGAGCAGGCCGAACTCCATGCCGTGCTCGCCCTCGCCCAGGTCGGTGCCGTAGGCGATGGTCACGCCCGACCGGATCGCCAGGGGAAGGTTCTTCTTGGGCAGCAGGTCATTGGCCAATTCCTTCGGGGCCGTGCCGGGGGTGAGCAGTTCCGGATGGTCGCGCGCTACGGCGTAGAAGGTGTCGAACACGGTCAGGGTCGGCACGAGCACCGTCCCATGGGCCTTCATCAGGGCGAAGGTCTGGGCGGTGGCGAAGGACCCATGCTCGACCGAATCGACCCCGGCGCGGACGGCGTTCTCGATCGCCTCGGCGGGATAGAGGTGGGCTGCGACCTTCAGACCCAGACCATGGGCTGTCTCCACGGCGACGCGCATCTCGTCGTTGGTCATGAGCTGGGCGCGGGGATTGTCGCCGGTCGAGGCTATGCCGCCCGACGGCATCAGCTTGATCAGGTCAGCCCCGCGTCGCTTGTGCGCGCGCACCTGGAATCGCGCCTGATCAGGGCTGTCGATCAGGCCATTGCCCCAGCCCGGATGGGACAGGTCAGGGTCGAGGCCGCTGAGTTCGTCGCCATGACCGGCTGTCGGACCGAGGGGTTCCAGGGCGACCCAAAGGCGGGGACCGGCGATCTTGCCTTCGTCAATGGCGTCACGAAGGGCGACGGTCTCATCACCGCCGCCGACATCCCTGGCGGCGGTGAACCCCTGCTGGAGCATCTGGCGAGCGAACAGGGCGCCGTCAAACGCCCGGTCCAGCGCGGTGTGGGTCAGCCGGTATTCGGTGGCGTTGGTCCGACTGGGCAACTTGGCGGAGATGTGGATGTGACAGTCGATGAATCCCGGCGTCACCGTTCGTGTCGACAGGTCGATGACCTTGGCGCCGGCCGGGGCCGTGTAACCGGGTTCCACCGAGACGATCCGGTCGTCGCGGATCAGGATCGAGACATGGTCGCGCGGGGCGCCGCCGAGCCCATCGATCAATCGACCGGCATGGATCACGACGTCACCGGCTGTTGCGCCGCTCGCCGCCGCCAAAGCGCCCATCAGGGCCAGGGCTCGCCATCCGCTGTTCATTGCGTCTCGCCTCTCGTCACTGCATCCGGGATCGCACAGGCCGGCGGGCGGGCGCAACGCCGGGGTGACATCGACCGCCTAGAACCAGCCGCGGCGCTTGAACCAGACCAACGGGACAATGGCGCTGGTCACGATAAGGGCGAGGCCCCATGGGTAGCCCAACGACCAGTTGAGTTCGGGCATGATCTTGAAATTCATCCCATAGATGCTGGCGACCAGGGTTGGCGGGATGCCGACGATGGAGACGATGGTCAGGATCTTGAAGATGTCGTTCTGGGCGATGCCGATCATTCCCACGAGGGCGTCCAGGAGGAACTGCACCTTGTCACTGAGATGGACCTCGTAGTCGTTCAGCGACACGACATCCTGGCGCAGGCTGGCGATCCTTCCTTCGAAGCGGGCATCTTCCCAGTCCTTGGCGGCGCCCTCGACGTAGGCGAGAATCCGCCCCAGCCCCAGCAGGGCGTCTCGCGTGTTGGACGCCCGATCGCCGAGTCGGCCGACCAGTCGCAACCGGTCGCGAAGGTCGCCGTTGGTCCTGTCGGGAGTCTTGGCTTCCGTATCCTCAATGGCGAACACCTCGCCCGACAGCTCATTCAGGGCCGCGGCAAGCCCTTCGAGGGCGTCAGCCATTCGGTCCACCATCTCGTCGCAGAGCCTGACGAATGTCTCCAGGGAACTCGCCGGGGGCTCTGCTGAATCGTCGCCCACGCCGACGAACTGGCTCTCGACCTCATCGAAGGCGCTCAACGGCGAAAAGCGGATGGTCACGAGGGATTTCCGCGAAAGGACGAAACCGATGGGCTTCAGGCCACGCGGCATCGATCCAACGAGGGCGATCATCGGCGTGCTCATTGTAAGGACACCGTCTCTTTGCCGCAGCCGGCTCGACGACTCGATCTCGCTGAGGTGTTCGCGCGTCGGCAGGCTCAGGCCGGTCAGACGTTCCGCCTCCGCGCGTTCCGACTCCGTCGGCTCCAGCAGGTCCAGCCAGCGCCCGGCCTCATGGCTATCGCTCGATAGGGGGAAGACTTTCAGCACCAAGGAGACTCCCCGCCGACTCGCCACGCGATCCCCGCAGGCGACACCCATCAGGCTACAGCCAACGGCGCCCGGACGCGAACGACACACGCGATCGGTTGCCAGCGCGCCTGTGGGGGGGCAAACCGAAACCCGCCATGTCCACCATCCTCGCCATTCACGCCCACCCGGACGACATCGAGACCCTGGCCGCCGGAACCCTGGCGATCCTCGCCGGCAAGGGATTGCGTGTGGTCATCGCGACCCTGACGGCGGGGGAATGCGGGGCGGTGACCGACGAGCCGGAGGCCACGGCGCCGATTCGGCGGGCCGAGGCGCAGGCCGCGGCCTCGCTGATCGGGGCGGAGTTTCTGTGCGCCGGCCTGCCTGATCTGGGGGTGTTCAACGATGATCGATGCCGTCGCGCGGCGACCGAACTCATCCGTCGCGCGAGGCCGGACATCGTGCTGGGCCCCTCCCCCGCCGACTATCATCCGGACCACGAGGCCGGGAGTCTGCTGGTCCGGGATGGCTGCTTCGCTGCTTCCGCGCCGGGCTATCGAACCGGCACAGCGCAGCCCCTCGACGCCATTCCGCACCTCTATTTCGTCGACCCCATCGGCGGCCGCGACCGGGACGGACGGCCGGTGACGCCCGATTTCGCGGTCGACATCGGCTCCGTCATGGCCGTGAAACGCGCGATGCTGCTTCGTCACCAGAGCCAGGTCGACTGGCTGCTGAAGCAGCACGGCATGAGTGATTTCACCGACGGCATGGAAGCCCAATCACGGAAGCGGGGCCGGGAGTTCGGGGTCGCGTTCGCGGAGGGCTTTCGCCAGTACCGCCACACGCCCTACCCCCGCGATCCGCGCCTGCAGACGCTGTTGGCTGAGATCCTGACTCCGGCCGGGGCCTGATATCCCGGCCTGAAAGGCCGATGGCCTCGCCGCCCGTCCATGTTAGTCATCGTCGGCTTGTCTTGAACGATGAAGGGGGACCGCCAATGACCCGAGCCAACAGTCAGGACCGCGATCTCCGCGAGCGCGCGGCCGCGGTGATCCCCGGCGGCATGTATGGCCACCAGTCCACGCGCCTGCTGCCCGACGACTATCCCCAGTTCTTCTCCCGCGCCAAGGGCGCGCGGCTGTGGGACGCCGACGGCAATGAGATGCTCGATTTCATGTGCGCCTATGGCCCCAATCTGATGGGCTATGCCGACGACGCCATCGACGCGGCCTATATCGACCGCATGCGCCAGGGCGACACCATGACGGGGCCGACCGGCCTGATCGTCGAACTGGCGGAGCGGTTTACGGCGATGGTGACCCATGCCGACTGGGCGATCTTCTGCAAGAACGGCGGCGACGCCACCCAGATGGCGTTGATGATCGCCAGGGCCCACACCGGCCGCAAGACGGTGATCCTGGCCAAGGGCGCCTATCACGGCGCCGCGCCCTGGTGCGCCACGCGGCCGGTCGGGGTGATCCGCGAGGACAAGGCTCATCAGCTGTTCTGCGACTACAACGATATCGCCAGCCTGGAGGCGGCCGTGGCGGCGGCCGGCGACGACCTCGCCGCGATCTTCGCCGCGCCGATGAAGCATGACGCCTTCACCGACCAGGCCCTGCCCGATCCGGCTTACGCCCGCCGCGCGCGCGAGCTCTGCGACGCCGCCGGCGCCCTGCTGCTGGTCGACGATGTCCGCGCGGGCCTGCGGATCGCCAGGGATTGCAGTTGGTCGGTCGTTGGAGTGCAGCCGGACCTGTCGAGCTGGGGCAAATGTTTCGCCAACGGCCATCCGATCTCCGCCCTGCTCGGATCGAACACGGCCAAGCGGGCGGCGGCGCAGATCTTCACCACGGGCTCGTTCTGGTATCAGGCCGCGCCGATGGCCGCGGCGCTGACGACCCTCGACCGGGTGCGGAACACCGACTACCTCGAACATATCGAAGGGCTGGGAACGCGGCTGCGCGACGGCCTGGCCGAGCGCGCCGCCGCCAGCGGCCTTGGCCTTCGCCAGACCGGTCCGGTGACGATGCCGCTGTTTCTGTTCGACGACGATCCGGACCTGCGCAAGGGATTCTTCTGGTCCTCGGAAATGCTCCGTCGCGGGGTCTATGTTCACCCCTGGCACAACATGTTTCTGTGCGCCGCCATGACCACGGCGGACATCGATCAGGCGCTCGACGCGGCGGAGGCATCGCTCAAGGCGCTGAAGGGCCAGGTGGGTTCGCTGGGACCGGTGGCGAAGATGAGTTTCCTGACGGCGTAGGTCCGCAGGGCGTCGGTTGCCACCGCCGGACCTGGCTATTGGCGAAGGATCTTCGACAACGGCCGCCCTTTGGCAAGTTCGTCGACGAGTTTGTCCAGGTAGCGAATTTCTCGCATGGTCGGCTCTTCGATGTCCTCGACGCGCACGCCGCAGATCACGCCCGTGATGAGTGACCGAGCGGGATTGAGGCGCGGCGCGTCGGCGAAAAAGTCCTCGAACGTCACCCTCTTTTCCAGCTGGTCGTGGAGGGTGGTCCGATCATGGCCCGTCAGCCAGCACATGATCTCATCAACCTCCGCCCCCGTCCGCCCTTTCCTTTCTGCTTTTGCAACATAGTGCGGGTAGACGCTGGAGACACTCGTAACGTAGATACGATGCTTAGCCATCAGGCCCCTCAAAAACGCAATAAGCGCGAACGGCTGCTTTGGCGCCGATTGTCTAACGTTGGCCGCAAGCCTCGGACCGCTGCGCGACAAAGGCAACCAGAGTAGCTCGCGAAACTTGCCATTCACGCAGATCAAAATCCACCTGCCAAAAGGCGCAGGGGCTGAGCTGCCGCGGAGGTTGGAACCCGGCACTACGTTGGGGAGTCCATCCAGCACCATCGATTACAGGCGGCCGTGGCGTCCAACAGACACGCCGAGTCGCCGCCGGACCTGGGGTCCGTCGGTCGAAGGCGCCTCGCGCGCCGGCGGCGCTTCACTCAAGGCGGGCGACCGCCAGGATCAGCGGCAGGGGCCGGTGAGCGAGCGGCCGGTCGGCCTTAGCCGCATCCGGCTTCGTTTGGAGGGTCAACCCGTCGGGTTTTTCG
>CAIQDO010000522.1 GCA_903870555.1 uncultured Caulobacteraceae bacterium | reverse complement strand
TCGCCCGTCGGGGCGGCGGGTGGCCGAAGCGCTGGTGGTCTTCAGGTCATAGAGGGTGATCTTCTCAAACAGGTCGGTGATCAGCCCCTGCTTGTCCGCCGGCGCCTCGGCGCGCAGGTCGGCGATCAGATTCAGCGCCGTCGGGTAGGGAGGACCCTTGAAGGCGAAATCGTGCAACAGCCGGCGCAGGGCTCGGTTGACGGCCTCCTCGCCGATCTCGTCCTGCAGTCGGTACATAACCAGCGAGCCCTTGCGGTAGCGGATATAGGCCTGCCCCTCGACGCGCGCGATCGGCTCTTCCTCGGTCACCTCCCCGCCTCGCTCCTTGAGGTAGCGATCCAGTTCGAACTTCAGGAACTGGCGCATCATGTCGGGGCCGTACCTGTGCTTCATCACCATCGCCGCCGAGTACTGGGCCAGGGTTTCGACGAGCAGCGTCGCCCCCTGCTCGTCGGCCGGCACGATCTGGTGCGCCCACCACTGGTGGCCGAGCTCATGGGCGCCGACGTAGGTGACCATATCGATCCGCTCGGGATCGCGGTTGTCGGCGATAAAGAAGATTCCTTCCGACCAGGGAATGGTGTTGGCGAAGGACTGGGCGAAGGCCCCGCGGATCGCAGGGAACTCCAAGACCCGGACCTGGTGGAACTGGTAGGGGCTGAAATTGGCCTGGAAATAGTCGAGGCCGGCTTCCATGCCGTCCTCGATCCGGCGGACGTTCCAGGGGTGAGACGGGTCTGAATAGACGCTGATGTCGACACCCTTGTAGCGCTCGGTCGCCACGGCGTAGCGGGCCGACTGGGCCGAGAACAGGTCCAGTATCGGCGATTCGGTGACGAACCGCGCCGTCCGACGGCCGGCCTTGACCGTCTCGGCGGTCTTGTAACCGGGCGCCATCGGCGTCTGGTCGGCGTCGGTGGTGACAGTGATGTCGGCGGTGACCCAGTCGCTGTCGTGGCGAATGAAATTGACCCGGTCCGCTCCTGCAGTCCCGAGTTTGGGCATGCGCAGCTCGGCCGGCAGGCCGTATTTGCGCCGGCGGGTGCGGTCTTCCAGCAGGTCGCGCCGGTCCATGCCGATCTGCGGCGTCAGCTCGTAGCTGTCGATGAAAGTCCCGTTGTCGACGACCTCCAACTGGTTGCCGCGGTTCCTGAAGCCCCGCTGGGCGCGGGTGACGGCGAAGGTCAGAGTCCGGCTCTCGCCGGGCTGCATTGGCCGGTCGAGGCGATAGATCCGGTAGTTGAACCGGCGGTCGTCCGTGCTCAGGCTGGCCCCGTCGATCGTCAGGGCGTCGACCTTGAGGTCGCGCGGAAAGCGGACGTGCACGGCGGTCAGGGGCGTCGTTTCGCGGTTCTCGATGCGATAGACGCCCTGGGCCAGAGCCCGGGCCTGATGCGGCCAGAGCTGGATATCGAGCTTGACCGTGGCGATCTTGGGCTGCGGCAGGGTCTCATATTTCAGGAAGGCCTTCTCGTAGTCGGCCGTCCAGCGCTCCTCGTCGAGCTTGGTGCGGTAATCGTTCCAGACGTTGGTATTGACGAAGATCCACACGCCGCTGGCGGCGAACACGGCCACGGCGACCGCCAGGATCACACCGGCGCCGCCGCCCAGCCGGCCCGGCAGGCGCTTCAGCCTCGGCAGGAATCGGGTTTCGGTCCCACGCCGCCACAGGCCATAGGCCAGCACCAGCAGCACCGCGGCGAAGGCGGCCCAGTAGAGGCGGAACCAGTAGGCGCCGATCCAGAAGTGGCCCTGGCCGTTCATGTCGGACAGCGGCACGTCTGGCGCGCCGGCGTACTGGTAGAGGTTGTGCTCGAAGCCGAGGTTGGTCAGCACGATGGTCGAGATCAGATAGACGGCCATCACCGCCCAGCCGATGAACTTGTGCGGGCTGAGAGCCTGGATGAAGATCGCCAGGGCGGCGAACAGCGCGAAGTCGATGGTGTTGGGCAGGACGTACCACAGCAGGTACTTGCCGATTTCGAAGCTCGCGAAGCCCTTCACCGCCTGGATGGTCATGGCCACCAGGACGCTCACCAGCAGGGTCGCCACCAGCACCAGGGCGATTGCCGCGACCTTGGGAACGATGAAGATCCAGTCGGGAACCGGCGCCGCGTCGATGATCTCCTGGGTGCGCTTCTCCCGCTCCCGCCACACCAGTTCGCCAGCGTAGTAGATGGCGATGACCAGGGCGAAGGCGTTGAAAGCCGAGCCCGCGGCCTGGATCATCACCCGGGTCACCGGGAAGATGCGTCCGCCGTAGGTCGCCACATCGGTCGCCAGCCAGATGTTGACCACCGACAGGGCCGCGCCCAGGCCGAGCAGGACGAAGAACGCCGGGCTGCCGAACACCTGAACAGCGTCCAGGCGGGTGCGGGCTAGGAGTTGCGCCCAGGTCGCCCGGGAATCGAAGCGGGCGGTCGCCGCGGCGGGCTTCGTCGGCGGCGCGGCCTTGACGGCGGGGGCCCCCGCCAGCGCCTTGGCGGCCCTGGCCGCTTTTCGCGACCGGCCGGAACGCTCGGCGGCCTGGAAATTGAACAGCGGATAGGCCGCCGCCAGGATCGCCCCGGCCGCCGCCAGCCAGATCAGCTTGTTCCATAGCAGAGGCCCGGCCAGGGCCGGCAGCAGGGTGTTGCGCTCACTGGGCGTCCAGTAGCGGGTGGCAAGACTGAAGGCCGAGGCGCCGAAGGGGTCCCAGAAGGCGGCGATCGGCTCCAGCCCCGGCTTGCCGACGACGATGCCGAACACCGCCCGCAACACAAGCAGGCCGACAACCCCGACATAGGTCCACATCATCGAGCGGGTGACGGTGGTCAGGGTGAAGAACGCCGCGGCCGACAGCAGCAGGAACGGCATGGCCAGGACGAGGTAGGCGTAGAGATAGGGAGCCAGCACGAACGGCGACAGGGTCTCCTTGTCGACCCACGGCGCCAGGGCGCCGGCCATCAGGCCGAGGGGAACCGACAGGAAGGCCAGGGCGGCGGCGGCCACGCCGCCAAGGAACCGGCCGAG
>CAIQDO010000521.1 GCA_903870555.1 uncultured Caulobacteraceae bacterium | reverse complement strand
GACCGCGCCGGGCTCGGGCACGCGGCCCTGATCGCGGCCCGCAACCAGCTGCTCGGCGCGGCCGGGGCCAATCCCGGGCTGATGGCCGTGCGCCCCAACGGCCAGGAAGACGCCCCGCAGTACGTCATCGACATCGATCAGGCCAAGGCCGGGGCCTTCGGATTGCTGGCCGCCGCCGCCTTCTCCCTCGGCCCCCTGGCCCGCGCCCGGGCCACGCCGCCCGCCGCCCTGTTCCGCCGCCAGCTCGCCGGCCGCCCGGCCTGGAGCCTGGAGATCTTCGCTGCGGCCCTGGCCGCCGTCGGCCTCGCGGCCCTGGCCGTGGTCACCGCCCCCACGCCGCTGGCGGCGGCGATCATGATGGCCGGCGTCGCCGTCGCCTTCGTCTGCCTGTGGGTGCTTGGACTCGGCGGCGCCGCCTTGGCCGGGCGACTGCGGGGATCGACCCGGGGCGCATGGCGAATCGGCCTGGCCAACCTCGCCGGACCCGGCTCGGCCGCCCGTTCGGCCGCGCCGGCGATCGGCCTGGGTGTCGCCCTGCTGTCGGCGGTGGTGCTGATCCAGTCGAGCCTGCTGGCTCAGGTCTCCGATGTCGCGCCGCGCACCGCGCCGTCGCTGGTGTTCTCCGGCATTCCGGCGAGCCGGGGCCCCGCGTTCGAGGCGGCCCTGGCCGGCGCCTTCGGGCGCCCCCTGACGCCGGACACCTTCTTGCGCGCGCCGTTCGCGTCGGGCCGGATCGTCGCCGTGCGCGGCGAGACGGTCGACCGGATGCGCATCGACCCGTCCGACCGGTGGGCCTACGACAACGACATTTCCCTTTCGGCGATCGGACCCGAGCCGCTGAAATCAGGCGTCACCACCGGACATTGGTGGCCGGCTGACTACGCCGGCCCGCCGCTGGTGGCGGTGGCGACCGAGGCGGCCAAGGGCGGTCGATTGAAGGTCGGCGACAGCGTCACCCTGCAGGTGCTCGGCCGCCGGATCGACGCCCGCGTCGCCGTCCTGCGCAAGGTCGACTTCGCCGGCTTCGGCGCCAGCTTTCCCCTGGTGGTCGATCCCGCCGCCCTGGCGGGGGCGGAGTTGCGCAACGTCGCCATCGCCCGGGCCACGCCGGACGAGGAGCGCCGCGCGGTGCGCGCCCTGGGTCGCGATTTTCCCGAGGTGAACGTCATCAGCGTCCGCGAGGCCCTCGGCGCCGCCGCCGATCTGTTCGATCGCCTGGCCCTGGCGATTCGCGGCGCGGCGGCGGTGGCCGCCCTGGCCGGACTGCTGGTGCTGGCTGGCGCCATCGCCGCCCGGGCCCAGGCCCGGGGCAAGGAGGCGGCGGTGCTCAAGGTGCTGGGCGCCTCGACCGGCCAGATCCTCGGGGCCTATGCGGTGGAATATGGCGCCGTCGGCCTGATCGCCGGCGTGGCCGGGGTGGCGCTCGGCTACGCCGCCGCCTGGCCCGTCGTGGTCAAGGTGTTTCAGGCGACCTGGAGCGTCGACTGGACCGGCGTCGCGGCCCTGGTGTTGGGGGCCGCCGGCTTTGCCGCCGTCGGCGGACTGTTGGCGGCGGTCCAGGCCCTGTCCCGGCGACCGGCTCCGACGCTGCGGACAGAGTGACGAAGGCTTAATGCAAGCCGGCCTTGCGCCGGGAACGGCGCGGGCCGATATTGCCGGACAGCGCCCGATTGGGGGCGCCAGAAATGAGGGTTTCTCTCGATGAGCGACTTCGATCGGGGTTTCGCCCGGCCAGGCATGGCGGCGGCTCCGGATATGTCGATCGACGCCGGACTTCGGTCCTTCATGCTCGGCGTCTACAACAAGGTGGCGCTCGGCCTGGTGCTGTCGGCGGCCCTGGCCTGGGTCACGGGCATGTACGAGCCCACCCGCGCCCTGCTGTTCCGCGCCGACGGCGCCGGCCATGTCGGCTACACGGTGTTGGGCATGATCATCGCCTTCGCGCCAATCGGCATCCTGCTGTTCCAGGGCTTTGCCCGGCGGCAGACAGCGCGGAGCGCCTCCTTCACCTACTGGGCGATCGTGTCGCTGATCGGCGCCTCGCTGGGCATGGTGTTCATCGTCTATAGCGGCGTGGGCGTGTTCCAGACTTTCCTGGTCACCGCCGGCGCCTTCGGCGGCCTGTCGCTGGTGGGCTACACCACCAAGCGCGACCTGACCGGCATGGGCAGCTTCCTGATCATGGGCGTGTGGGGCCTGATCCTCGCCTCCCTGGCCTCGCTGTTCTTCCACTCCCCGGCCCTGGTGTTCGCCATCAACCTGCTCGGCGTCGGCATCTTCGCCGGCCTGATCGCCTACGATACCCAGCGTCTGAAGATGACCTACTATCAGATGGGCGGCGACCAGGCCTCCCTGAGCGTGGCCACCAGCTACGGGGCCCTCAGCCTCTACCTGGACTTCATCAACCTGTTCCGCTTCCTGCTCTACTTCATGGGCGGCAGCCGCCGCTAAGACCGGCGAGCGGTCACGATATGGCAGAGCCCCGGCGAAAGCCGGGGCTTTTTTCGTGCGAGACGCCCCCTCCGAGCGCCCTTCGGGCGCCCACCTCCCCCGCTTTGCAGGGGAGGATAAGTATTGATATTGTTGTCCTCCCCCGTGAAACGGGGGAGGGGGACCGCGCCCGAAGGGCGTGGTGGAGGGGGCGTCTCGCGCGTTCAGCGAAAGGTGATCAGTCCACCACCGAAAAGCGCGCCCGATCGAAAAAGGTCAGCACCTGGGCGAGGTCGTGGCCACGCTTCAGCACCAACCCGCCATGGGCCAGCACGGCCCACACCCCCTGTTTGCGCGCCAGGGCCGGACGCTTCTCGATCCGGTAAAGAGGGAACTCGGTGGCCTTGCGGAAGACCGAAAACACCGCTGCGTCCTTAAGCCCATCGATGGCGTAGTCCCGCCAATGGCCCGCAGCGACCATCCGGCCGTACACATTGAGAAGCTGGTTCAGCTCGCGCCGATCAAAGAACACCACCGGCGAAACGGCGGTGGGCTGAGGATTTTGCGGAGCGGATTCCATCGCCATTGGCAGGGAGCCTAAAGCGGGTTCCGTGATGTGGGAACGGGGATTCGGGACCGTCGCGCGAAAAGCCGCAGGTCGGCTACAGTCCCTCCCACCCCCCTCGGCGCCGCGCCCTCAAAACACCTTGCTTTGGTCGTCGGGCGGCCCGTTTACGCGGCTCTAATGACCTTGTCGGCGGACCGGCGCTGAGTTGGACCCTGTAGAGCCCCCCCAGCCGAACGGGTCCTGGCGCAAGGCTCACCGACCCTCGCTCGTCGAGGTCGCTCCCCGCGGTTGGCCCCTCCCTCCGCGGGGAGCACGTCGGCTGGCGTCTGGTCCGGGCCTTCAGCCCTTCGGCTTCAGCCGGGTCACGGCGAGGACCGGGCCGCCCTTCGCGCCTTCGACAAGGACGACGGCGCCCAGTCCCGGCTCGGTGGCGGCGGGGGTCTTGAACACGACGGCCCGACCACTCCAGCTACCCAGCCGCGTGATTTGCCGCACAATGTTGCGCAAGGTCACCGTCGCGCCCTGGTTGTCGCCGGCTGTCACCTCCACGTCCTGCTTGCGAGGATCGTAGCGGATCAGCCAGACATCGGCGGGAGGGCGCGACCTTTGGCCTGCCCCGACCGTCACGCGGCCGTCGGCCTCGAGTCGCAAGGCCGGCGGATGGCGGCGCGGGCGTTCGGACTTGGCGATCAGGGCCTCGACGCCGACCGCGTCGCCGCCGGAAACCTGGGCCGCGCCATTGACGATCACCTGGGGCGTATAGACATCCCGCGGCCCGAGCCGTTTGGCGAAGGCCTGCTGCCGGGCGCCGAAGCCCGGCTTGGCGAAGGTGTCCTTCCAGCCCAGGTAGTCCCAGTAGTCCACCGACCAGGTCAGGGCGATCACCCCCGGCCGGTCGGCCAGCTTGTCGACCAGAGCATTGGCCGGCTTGCAGGAGGCGCAGCCCTGGGCGGTGAACAGCTCCACCACCACAGGGCCCTTCGCCCAGCCCGCCCCCGGGATCGCTCCCAGGATCAGACCCATCATCAGGCGCGCGAGCATTGTCATTGACCCGCGATCTACCGGATTTTGATCTGACGGCGGTTCACGAAGCCGTGAGCGCCGGGCCTAATCGGCCGTTCGGGCTAGGTTGCGCAGCACGTAGTTGAGCACCCCGCCGTTGCGGAAATAGGCCAGTTCGGTGGCCGTATCGATCCGGCAGCGGACCGGGAAACGGGCGATCTTGCCGTCGGTGGGGCGATAGAGCTCGACCATCAGCTGCCGGCGGGGATGGATGTCCGCCAGGTCCCGGATGGTGACGATTTCCTCGCCCGTGAGCCCGAGGCGTTGCCAGCCGTCGGCGACGAACTGCAGGGGCAGGACGCCCATGCCCACCAGGTTCGAGCGGTGGATGCGCTCGAAGCTCTCGGCGATCACTGCCCGCACGCCCAGCAGCTTGGCGCCCTTGGCCGCCCAGTCACGCGACGAGCCGGTGCCATACTCCTTGCCGGCGAACACCACCGAACCGCGGCCCTCGGCCTTGTAGCGCATGGCCGCGTCGTAGATCGCCATGGTCTCGCCCGAGGGGAAGTGCTTGGTCACCCCGCCTTCGATGTCCGGGGTCATGCGGTTGCGGATGCGGATGTTGGCGAAGGTGCCGCGCATCATCACCTCATGGTTCCCGCGGCGCGCGCCGTAGGAGTTGAAGTCGTTCTGGCTGACCTGATGCTGCGACAGATATTCGCCGGCCGGGGAGCTCTTGCGGATGTTGCCCGCCGGGCTGATGTGGTCGGTGGTGATCGAGTCGCCGAAAATCGCCAGCACCCGGGCTTCCAGGATGTCGGTGACCGGCTCCGGGGTCATGGTCAGGCCCTCGAAGTAGGGCGGGTTCTGGACGTAGGTGGAGCCCATTTCCCAGGCGTAGGTCTGGCCGCCGGCGACCTTGATCGCCTGCCAGTTCTTGTCGCCCTTGAACACGTTCTCATAGCGGTCGGTGAACATCTCCGCCTTGATCGCCTTGCGCTGCAGGTCGGCGATCTGCTGGTTGGTCGGCCAGATGTCCTTCAAATAGACGTCCTTGCCGCCCTTGCCCTGGCCGAGCGGCTCGGTGGCCATGTCGATGCCCATGTTGCCGGCGAGGGCGTAGGCCACCACCAGGGGCGGGGACGCCAGGTAATTGGCCCGCACGTCCGGATTGACCCGGCCCTCGAAGTTGCGGTTGCCCGACAGCACCGACACCGCCACCAGATCGCCGTCCTGCACGGCCTTGGAGATCGGTTCGGCCAGGGGGCCGGAGTTGCCGATGCAGGTGGTGCAGCCATAGCCGACCAGGTTGAAGCCCAGGGCGTCGAGGGCCTTGGTCAGGCCCGCTTCCTTCAGATAGTCGGTGACCACCTGCGACCCGGGCGCCAGGGAGGTTTTCACCCACGGCTTGGTCTTCAGGCCCTTGGCCACCGCGTTCTTGGCCAGCAGGCCGGCGGCGATCAGGACGCTGGGGTTGGAGGTGTTGGTGCAGGAGGTGATGGCGGCGATCACCACGTCGCCGTTGCCGAGATCGTGGTCCTCGCCGGAAACGGCCACGCGGGCGGTCGCGGTTTCCTCGGTCTTGCCGAACTCGCTGACCAGGGCGGCGCGGAAGCTGGCGGCCGCGTCGGTCAGCAGCACCCGGTCCTGGGGACGCTTGGGGCCGGCCAGCGACGGAACGATGGTGGCCAGGTCGAGCTCCAGGGTGTCGGAGAACACCGGATGTTCCATGCCAGGCTCGACCCACAGACCCTGGGCCTTGGCGTAGGCCTCGACCAGGGCGACGCGCGCCGGATCCCGGCCGGTGGCGGCCAGGTAGTCGATGGTGGCGCGGGTGACCGGGAAGAAGCCGCAGGTGGCGCCGTATTCGGGGGCCATGTTGGCGATGGTCGCCTGGTCCTCGACGGTCAGGCTCTCGAGGCCTTCGCCGTAATATTCGACGAACTTGCCGACCACGCCCTTCTTGCGCAGCATCTGGGTGACGGTGAGCACGAAGTCGGTGGCGGTCGCGCCTTCCGGCAGGGCGCCGGTGATGTGGAAGCCGATCACTTCCGGAATCAGCATCGGGATCGGCTGGCCGAGCATGGCCGCCTCCGCCTCGATGCCGCCCACGCCCCAGCCCAGCACCGACAGGCCGTTGACCATGGTGGTGTGGCTGTCGGTGCCGACCACCGTGTCCGGATAGGCGACGGTCTCGCCGTCCGCTTCGCGGATCCACACCGTTTGCGCCAGGCTTTCCAGGTTCACCTGGTGGCAGATGCCGGCGCCCGGGGGCACCACGCGGAAGTTGTTGAACGCCGAGGAGCCCCAGCGGAGGAAGCGGTAGCGCTCGATGTTGCGCTCATATTCCTTGGCCACGTTCTCGCCGAGGCTCTTGGAGGTGCCGAAGTAGTCGACCATCACCGAGTGGTCGATGACCAGGTCGACGGGATTGAGCGGATTGATCTTTTCCGGGTCGCCGCCAAGCTTGGCCAGGGCGTCGCGCATGGCGGCCAGATCGACCACCGCCGGCACGCCGGTGAAGTCCTGCATCAGCACCCGCGCCGGTCGGAAGCTGATTTCGTGCTGGGTGGCGCCCTTGTTGTCGATCCACGCGGCGACGGCCTTCAGGTCGTCCTCGCTGACGGACGTCCCGTCCTCGTTGCGCAGCAGGTTCTCCAGGAGGACCTTCATCGACACCGGCAGGCGAGAAATTCCGGTCAGACCGGCTTCCTCCGCCGCCGGGAGGCTGTAGTAGGCGTAGGTCTGATCGCCGACGGTGAGCAGACGGTGAGTCTTGAGGGTGTCGATTGACGCCATTGTGGGGGATTCCTCTTCTGTTACAGGCCGTCCGAAAATCGGTTCGGAGGATCGCGCGCAGATCGGATCGGGCACACAGCGCCCGACCCGCGCAGCGTCGTCCCCGTGCGGCGGAAGGGTTCATAGACCCGGCGCGCGAACTCGTCCATGTCGTCGGGGCTTTGCGAGGAATGGCTTGGTGATTACCGCCCTGAATGTGGAAGATCTCGCGATCCAGCGCGGGGAGCGGGTGTTGTTCCGCCACTTCGGCCTGCGCGTCGTCGCCGGCGAGGCCGTGGCCCTGGTCGGCGCCAATGGCGCGGGGAAGACAAGCCTGCTTCGGGCTGTGGCCGGAATGATCCGCCCGGTCATCGGCCGGATCGGTTTCGACGGCCCCGCCGGGCCGCTGTCCATCGATGACGCCCGGCGTCAGGGCTGTCACATGCTCGGCCACTATGACGGCCTGAAGGCCAACCGCCACGTGCGGGACGAACTGGTGTTCCAGTCCAGGTGGTGCGGCGGAACGGCCGAGGCGGCCCTGGCGGCCGCCACCCGGCTCAATCTCACGCGACTGCTGGACCTGGAGGTCCGCGTCCTCTCGGCGGGCCAGAGGCGGCGGCTCGCCCTGGCGCGGCTGATCGGCGCGCCACGGCCGCTTTGGCTGCTCGATGAACCCTTGGCGCCGCTCGACACCGTCAGCCGCGCCCTGCTGGGCGAGGTGATGGCCGAACATGTCGCGGGCGGCGGACTGATTCTCGCCGCCGTGCATGATCCCCTGCCGATCCCGGTGCGCACCGCGGAGATCGGCCAATGAGCGTGGTTGGCGTTCTCGTCCGCCGGGAGATGTCCCTGGCCTGGGCCCGGGGCGGCGGCGCCCTGCTCGCCGTCGGCTTCTTCGCCGCCGCCACCGTGATGTTGCCCCTGGCGCTTGGCCCGGCCCCCGCCAGGCTGGCCGCGGTGTCGGGCGGCGTCACCTGGGTGGTCCTGGCCCTGGCCAGCCTGCTGTCCCTGGACCGAATGTTCGAGCGCGACTTCGACGACGGCGCCCTGGACCTGCTGGCCCTGGGGCCTCTGCCGCTCGAGGTCGTCGCCACGATCAAGTGCCTGGCCCAATGGACGGTCAGTGGGGCGCCGCTGGCCCTCGCCGCGCCGATCGTGGCGGTGGCGCTGGGGGCCAAGCCGGCGGCCGCGCCGATGATCTTCGTCGCCGCCGGTCTTGGCGGGCTGGCCTTCGCGTTTCTGGGCGGAACCGGCGCCGCCCTGGCCCTGGCCAGCCGGCGTGGCGGGGTGCTGATCGCGGTGGTGGTTCTGCCGCTGCTGACGCCGCCAGTGATCTTTGGCGGCGTGGCGATCGAGAACTATACCTCGGGCCTGCCGTGGCTGACACCGCTGTGCCTTCTCGCCGGCTACGCCCTCGGCGCCGTCGCCCTGACGCCGTTCGCCATGGCCGGCGCCTGCCGCAACGCCCAATCCTGACGCGGAGCGCCGATAATCGCCGCCTGCGTATTCACCCCTAGGCTTTCGAGGCTTGTTCGCCCGGGCCTGAAACCTTAGGTTGCCCGCCATGTTCGCCGCCCTGGCCAATCCTCACCGTTTTCTTGCGTTCTCGCGTTGGGCGGCGCCGATTCTGGCCGTCGTGGCCACCGGTCTCATCGCCTGGGGCGTCTGGCTTGGGTTGAACGTTCCGCCCGACTACCAGCAGGGCGAGACGGTGAAGATCATGTTCATCCATGTGCCCGCCGCCTGGACCTCGATGCTGGCCTACGCCTGTCTCGGCGGTTCGAGCTTCATTTCCCTGGTGTTCCGCCACGCCCTGGCCGACGCCGCCGCCAAGGCCTGCGCGCCGCTCGGCGCCGCCTTCACCGGCATGTCCCTGGTCACCGGATCCCTGTGGGGCCGGCCGATGTGGGGCGCCTGGTGGGTCTGGGGCGATGCGCGGCTGGTGTCGGTGCTGGTGCTGTTCCTGCTGTTCCTCGGCTATCTGGCGCTTCGGGCCAGCATCGACGACGAGGCCAAGGGCGCGCGGGCGGCGGAGATCCTGGCCCTGGTCGGCCTGATCAACCTGCCGATCATCAAGTTCTCGGTCGATTGGTGGAACACCCTCCACCAGGGCGATTCGATCATGCGCGCCGGCGGTTCGGCCCTGGCGCCGGTCTACATGACCCCGCTGCTGCTGGCCGGCGCCGGGTTCTCGGCGGCCTTCGGCGCCATGTGGCTGGTGCGGATTCGCGCCGAGATCTGGCGTCGCCGCGCCAATTCCCTGGCCCTTCAGGCGGCTCTCGCATGACCACGTCCCCCACCGACGCCCATGCGGTTGTCGCCGGCGCCCTCACGGCCGGAAAATACGCCGCCTATGTCTGGCCTGCCTATGGCGTGACCCTGGTCGGCTTCGTGTGGATGATCCTCGACACGGTCCTGCGGGCGCGGACCTGGCGCCGCAAGGCCGACCGCCTGGAACAGGCCCGCGGCCACTAAGCCTTTTCGGCCAGGCGCCGCTTCGGTCAGGCCGCGCCGAGGTCCAGCACGCCCGCGGCGCCCGATTCGTCGCCCCAGGCCAGACGATCGCCCGCGACCACGGTCAGGGCGCTGATCGGCGCCCCGCGCTCGGCCCGGACGGTGACCCGTCGTTCCGAGGCAAGATCGCACGCCCAGATTCGCCCGTCGTCGAGACCGACGATCACCCGCTCGCCCCGCCCGTCGCCGGCCACCCGCGTGACCAGGGCGGTTTCATCCCAGCCGATCTCCATCGCCGACTTGCCCATCGGCCCATTGGCGCCGGCGAACGGCCACAGCACCGCGCCGTTGGCGCCGGAGGTCGCCAGCCAGGTGTCGCCGATGAAGGCCAGGCTGCGCACCTTGGAGGGGTAGCCGCCCATCCGCATGTCCTTGGCGTCGGACAGGCGCCAGCCGTGCAGCGCCGATTCCTGCATCGAGGAGATCAGGAACCGGCCGTCGGGGCTGAAGGTCAGGCCCACGTGGGAGCCCGCCCAGCGCAGCATCACCGGCTTCTGTTCGGCGATCCGGGCGTACCACAGGGCCGCGCCGCCATAGGTCGCCGCGGCAAGCCGCCGGCCCTTGGGATCGAACGCCAGGGCGGCGACCGAGGCCTCGTGAACGAAGGTCCGCTTGAAGTCGGCCGCCGCGGCGTCGCGAAGGTGGACCTCCTTGCCGGCCGATAAGGCGATCAGGCCCGAGGCCTTCGACACCGCCATCGCGTCGATCCATTTGCGCGGGACCTCGGCGATCACCTCGATCCGCTCGCCCCGTGACCAGACCAGCCGCCCGTCGTCGCCGCCGGTCAGCACGCCCTCGCCGGAGGGGTGGGACGCGGCGCAAAGGATGGCGCCGTCATGGACCTGCACCCGTCGGCCGTCCTCCCACGCCACGGCGCCGTCGCCCAGGGCGAAGGCCGCGCGGCCGCCATCGGCGACGATTTCGGTGACATAGGCCTCGAAGGCGAAATTCATGGCGCCGGTCCTAGCCGAAAAGGCGCCGCCTTGGCGAGACGCCGCGGAGTCCATTCGAACATCATTCGGTCTCTTTACATCGGCGATCATCCGGGCGAAGGGGAGGACGAAATCGTGGAAAGGGCCCCGTGCGGCCCGGTTGACAGGGAGTGCTCCATGGGCGCGAAAATTGGTGGCGGCGGGGGCAGCAAGTTCGACCTCGGACAGAACAGCGACATGAACGTGACCCCGTTCGTGGACGTCATGCTCGTTCTGCTGATCATCTTCATGGTGGTCGCGCCGCTCGCGACCGTTTCGATCCGCATCGACCTGCCGCCGGCCAAGCCGCCGAAGGACGCCTCTCACGACAAGCCGCCGACCTTCATCTCCATCCAGGACAGCGGCCAGATCTTCGTGTCCCTGGGCAAGTCGCAGATGAAGGAATCGTCGATGTCCGGCCTGGCCACTGACCTGCCGATCTCCCTCGGCGCCGTCGCCAAGCCCACCGACGAGCGCATCTTCATCCGCGCCG
Organism: uncultured Caulobacteraceae bacterium; assembly: GCA_903870555.1. Lineage (GTDB taxonomy): Bacteria > Pseudomonadota > Alphaproteobacteria > Caulobacterales > Caulobacteraceae > Acaudatibacter > Acaudatibacter boreus. Next base: position 104 of record CAIQDO010000521.1, on the reverse strand, counting down.
ACCGTCACGTGCGCTATCGCCAGTTCATGGACGTGATCAATCAGCTGCAGCGCGATGGCTACTACAAGATCGGCCTGATCTCCGAAGACCTGACCCCGGCAGAT
>CAIQDO010000520.1 GCA_903870555.1 uncultured Caulobacteraceae bacterium | reverse complement strand
CCTCACCCGCGCCATCAGGGAGTTCTGAAGCTCAAGTGTCAGCTCATAGTTCCGAGACGCCGCAGCGTATCACCACGCGGCAGATCACCGCCCGCAAGGGTGGCGGCGAACCGATTGTCTGCCTTACGGCCTACGCCGCGCCGATGGCCGCCCTGCTCGACGATGTCTGCGACATCCTGCTGGTTGGGGATTCGCTGGGCATGGTTCTCCATGGCATGCCCAACACCATCGGCGTCACCCTGGAGATGATGATCCTGCACGGTCAGGCGGTGATGCGCGGCAGCCGCAAGGCGCTGGTGGTGGTCGACATGCCGTTCGGCTCCTATGAGGGGCCGAGCGCCCAGGCCTATGACAACGCCGTGCGGATTCTCAAGGAAACCGGCGCCCAGGCGGTCAAGGTGGAGAGCGGGCCGGACGTCGCGGACGCCATCGCCTATCTGACCCGGCGGGGCGTGCCGGTGATGGGCCATGTCGGTCTCAAACCCCAGTCGGTGTTGATGGATGGCGGATTCCGCGCCCGCGGCCGCAATCCCGAGGAGATGAGCTGCGTCATCGCCGAGGCCAAGGCCGCGGCGGCGGCGGGGGCCTTCGCCGTGGTGGTTGAGGGCGTATCCGAGGCCCTGGCCGCGCTGGTGACGGCCGCGATCCCCGTGCCGACGATCGGCATCGGCGCCTCGGCGGGCTGCGATGGCCAGATCCTGGTCACCGAGGACATGCTCGGCCTGTTCGAGTGGACGCCGAAATTCGTTCGCAAGTACGGTGACGTGCGTGGCGAAATCTGTCGCGCCGTCAAGGCCTACGCCGCCGACGTGCGGTCCGGCGCCTTTCCTGCTGTGGCCGAAACCTATTTTTCCAAGGCCAGGGCCTAGAATCGGCCGAGTCTAAAAGACGACCCCCAAAAATACCGGGGCAGTACGCGTGTGGGGGCGCCGTTCGGCGTCGTGAGTCCGAGGCAGCCATGAACCGATCGTCGAGACACGCGCGCGCTATGGGATTGGGCTTGCTGGCCCTGGCCGCAGTCGCTGCGACGTCCAACGTCTGCGCGGCCGGACCTGATCCTTCAGCCTATCAGGCGCTGCGCTGGCGATCGATCGGGCCGTTTCGCGGCGGTCGCGTCCTGGCGGTGACGGGGGCGCCAGACAGCCCGCTGCATTTCTACTTCGGGGCCGTTAACGGCGGCGTCTGGGAGACCCGGGACGCCGGCCGCACCTGGAGCGCGATCGCCGACGCCCTGCCGACCGGGTCGATCGGCGCCATCGCCGTCGCGCCCTCGGCGCCGGGGATCCTGTATGTCGGCACGGGAGAGGCTGACATGCGTTCGGACATCGCCCAGGGATTGGGGATGTTCAAGTCGATCGATGGCGGCAAGTCGTGGTCGTCAGCCGGCCTCGGCGACAGCCGCCAGATCGCCAAGATCCTCGTCGATCCGGCCAATCCCGACGTGGCGCTCGTGGCGGCGCTCGGCCATGCCTATGGTCCCAACGCCGAGCGCGGCGTGTTCCGCACCGTGGACGGCGGTCACAGCTGGGTGAGGACCCTGTTCCATGACGCCGACACCGGCGCCATCGACCTGGCGTTCAAGCCTGGCGACGCCAAGACCGTCTACGCCGCCCTGTGGCAGACGCGCCGACCGCCGTGGAACGTCTATCCGCCGTCGAACGGACCCGGCTCGGGTCTCTACAAATCGGTCGATGGCGGCGTGACCTGGGCGGCGGTCTTGGGCCATGGCCTGCCGGCCGCGCCCGGACGGATAGGCCTTGCGGTCGCCGCCAGCGCGCCGGGTCGCGTCTACGCCCTGATCGACGCCAAGGTTGGCGGCGGACTCTACCGGTCAGATAACGACGGAGCGGACTGGAGGCTTGTCGGCGCCGATCCGCGCATCTGGGCGCGCGGCTGGTATTTCGGCGAACTGACGGTGAATCCAAAGAACGCCGACCAGCTTTGGGTGTGCGACACCATCATGCTGCGCTCGGACGACGGCGGCCGGACCTTCCTGCCCGAGAAGGGCGACCCGACCGGCGACGACTATCACCAGCTGTGGATCGACCCCACCGACCCCGGCCGCCGCATTCTCGGCGTCGACCAGGGCGCGCTGGTGACGCTGAACGGCGGCGCGACCTGGAGTTCCTGGTTCAACCAGCCCACCGGGCAGTTCTACCACGTCGCCACCGACAACCGCTTTCCCTACCGGGTCTATGGCGCGCAGCAGGATTCCGGCGCGGCCGACGTGCCAAGCCGCACCGGATCCTGGGACGGCATCGACATGACGCAGTTCCATGAGCTGACGCCGGGCGGAGAAAGCGACACCATCGCCCCCGATCCGAACGACCCCGACACCATTTTCGGCGGCCGTGTCGACAAGCTCGACCTGCGCTCGGGGCAGGTGCGCGACGTCGATCCGACCCTGGCGTGGCCGGACCGTTACCGGGCGACCTGGACCCTGCCGCTGGTGTTCGGAAAGGACGGGCGCTCGCTGTATTTCTCCAACCAGCGGGTGTTCCGCACTCGCGACGGCGGCGACCGCTGGGCGCCGATCAGCCCGGATCTGACGCGGGCCGACCCCGGCGTTCCCGCCAATCTCGACGCCCCGACCGTTGCCGACGTCGAGCGCGCCTCGCCGCGTCGTGGCGTGGTCTACAGCATCGGTCCGTCGCCCCTGTCCGACACGGACGTCTGGGTGGGAACCGACGATGGTCTGGTGTGGCGCAGCCGCGACGACGGCGCCCATTGGGCCGACATCACCCCGCCGGGCCTGAAGCCCTGGTCTAAGATCGCGGGGATCGAGCCCT
>CAIQDO010000519.1 GCA_903870555.1 uncultured Caulobacteraceae bacterium | reverse complement strand
GTCAGGGCGGCGATGGCCGCGGCGCGGGCGATGGCCACCCTGGCCCCGGCGGCGGCCAGGCGCGCCTCCACCGCCTTCAGCCAGACCGTGTCGGGGACATCCTCGGCCAGCAGCCGGCCGCGCTCGCGCAGGGCGCGCTCATAGGCGCCGACATGGGCGGCGTGGATCGGTTCGGCGGCGAACACCAGCCGGTCGAGGAACCGCCGTCGCTCGGTGGCGCCGTCGAGAAACAGGCGGTCCTGGGCCGGCGTCAGCCACATCGGACGAACCCGCCGGGCCATTTCGCCGGGCGACGCGGTCTCGCCCTCGATGCGCACCAGCCGCCGCGCCGCGCCGCGGGTCTCGACGCCGGTGCCGACGCCGATCTCATCGTCCCCCTCGGCCAGCCGCGCCGACACCGCCCAGGGCGCGCCGGTGTCCTCCTCGGGCGCGCGGCGGCCCATCTCGGCCAGGGGCGCGTTGCGCAGCCCCCGGCCGGGCGAAAACAGGCTGATGGCTTCCAGCAGGTTGGTCTTGCCGGCGCCGTTGGGGCCGAACAGGAAAACGCTGCGCCCGCCGGGCGCGAGGTCGGCGACCGGGTAGCAGCGGAAGTCGGTCAGCCTCAGATGGATCAGCGCGGAGCGCAACGCCTTGCCGTGATCCTAGCCCCGAAGCTCAAGCCCTCAGCGGCATGAGCACATATTGCACATGCGGGTCGGTGGGATCGATCACCAGCACCGGGTCGAGCATGGTGGCCGAGGCGGCCCGGTCGGCGAAGCGGAACTCGGTCAGTTCGCCGCCGATCTGGGCGGTGACGTCCAGCAGGTAGCGGGCGTTGAAGCCGATCTCGAAGGGCTCGCCGTCGTAGTCGACCTCCAGCTCCTCGACCGCCTGGCCGGTCTCCATGTTGCGCACGGTCAGGACGATGCGTCCGCGCTCGGCCGACAGCTTCACCGACCGGCTCTTCTCCGAGGAGATGGTCGCCACGCGGTCGACGGCGGCGGCGAACAGGGCGTTGTCGACCGTCATGATGCGGGTGTTGTCGCGGGGAATCACCCGCGTGTAGTCGGGGAACGAGCCGTCGATGACCTTGGAGGTCAGGCTGGCGCGGCCGAAATCGAAGCGGACCTTCTGCTGGCTGAGCAGCACGTCGATGGTCTCGCCGGAGTCTTCCAGCAGCCGGCGGGCCTCCTGGATGGTCTTGCGCGGCACGATCACGCCGGGCGCGCCGGCGGCGCCCTCGGGGGCGGGCATGTCGGCCAGAGCCAGGCGGTGGCCGTCCGTGGCCACGGCGCGCAGGATCTCGCGGCCGTTCTCCACCAGGGTGTGGAGGTAGATGCCGGTCAGGTAGTAGCGCGTCTCCTCGGTGGAGATGGCGAAGCGGGTGCGGTCGATCAGCCGCATCAGGCCGGCGGTGTCCACCGACACCGGCGGCGACAGGCCATCCGACGACATCACCGGGAAATCCCCGGCGGGCAGCACCGGCAGATTGACCCGGTAGCGGCCGGCGCGGACCTGCAGACGCGGATCCTCGCCGTTGAAGCTCAGCGAGATCTCCGCGCCCTCGGGCAGCTTGCGGACGATCTCATAGAGGGTGTGGGCCGGGGCCGTGATCTGGCCGGGCGTCTCGACATGGGCGGCGGCCTCGTCGAGGATCTCCATGTCCAGATCGGTGGCCGACAGGGCCAGCGCCCCACCCCGCGCCGTCAGCAGGACATTCGACAGGATCGGGATGGTGTTACGCCGCTCGACGACGCTCTGCACATGTCCGAGAGCCTTCAGCAACGCGGCCCGCTCGATCGTCAGCTTCATGTCCATATCCGCATTTGCGCCCGGGAGGGTCTAATCCCGCGACGCGGTCGGGTTAAAGGGACTTTGCAGAGTAACGAATTTCAGCGCGTGAGGAAGGGGCTTCCCTCACGCGCCCCTGTTCGTGTCAGGCCGGTTCGGCGGACGCCGTCGATTCGGCCTTGTGGGCGGCTCCTGTGGAGTCCCGGGCGGCCACCACCACCATCGCGGGGCGAACGATCCGGCCGAACAGTTCGTAGCCGGTCTGCAACACCTGGACCACGCCGCCGGGGGCGATCTCGCCGGAGGTCTGCTCCATCACCGCCTGATGCTGGTGCGGGTCGAAACGCTCGCCCAGCTCCGGGTGCAGGCGCTTGAGGCCGTTGCGCTCGAAGGCGGTATTGAGATCCTTCTGGGTCATCTCCAGGCCGACGGTGAGGTTGCGGCTGAGCTGGTCGTCCGCGTCGCGAGGCGCGTGCTCCAGGGCCCGGGCGAGGTTGTCGGCGACCCCCAGCAGGTCCTTGGCGAACTTGGAGATGGCGTAGGCGCGGGCGTCGTTGACCTCGCGCTCGGCGCGGCGGCGGGTGTTCTCAACCTCGGCGGCGTAGCGCAGCGCCTGTTCCTTCAAGGCCGCGGCTTCAGCCCGCAGGTTGTCCACGGCGGCCTCGTCCAAGGCGCCGATGGCGTCGTCCTCGGCGCCGTAGGCCTGGGTTTCGGTGTCGGTCATCAGAATCCTTCTTCGTTCCTTGGACGGCGGCCCGTTCAGCCGCCGGCGTTCATCATCCGGCCAAGGGTCCTGGCGGTGTAGTTCACCAGCGGGATCACCCGGGCGTAGTTCAGACGGGCGGGGCCAATCACTCCGATCGCCCCCAGCACCCTCTGCCTGCCGGACATATAGGGCGCCGCGATCAAGGCGGAACCCGAAAGGGAAAACAGACGTGTCTCGGCGCCGATGAAAATACGCACGCCCTCGGCGGCGCGCACGTCGTCGAGCAAACCGATCAGCTGTTCTTTCTGTTCCAGGTCGTCGAACAGCATCCGCACGCGTTCGAGATCGGCGGCCACCGTGGGGTCGCCCAGCAGGTTGGCGCGGCCACGGACGATCAGGGCGCGGGACACGCCTTCCCCACCGCTCCAGGCCGCCAGCCCTTCCTCGATCAGGTGCGCGGCGGCGGCGTCGAGCTCGAGCCGCGCCCGGTCGAGCTCGGCGACGACGTCGGACTTGGCTTCGGCCAAGGTCTTCCCGCGCAGCCGACCGTTGAGAAAGTTCGACGCTTCGGCCAGGGCCGATGGGGTGACGCCCGGCGGTCGGCGCATCAGTCGATTCTCGACCGTGCCGTCCTCGAACACCATGATCGCCAGGGCCTGGTCCATGCCCAGGGTGACGAACTCCACATGCTTGACGCCGGCGTCGCGCACCGGCGCCACCACCACCCCGGCGCCGCCCGCCAGGCCCGACAGGATGGCGCTGGCCTCGTCCATCGCCTCGTCGAAGCCGCGGCCCTTCGCGAACAGCCGCGCCTCTATGGTGTTGCGGTCCTCTTCGCTGACCTCGCCCAGCTCCAGCAGTCCGTCCACGAACAGCCGCAGGCCGGCGTGGGTCGGCAGGCGACCGGCGCTGATATGGGGGGCCCCGAGCAGGCCCAGTTCGGTGAGGTCCTGCATGGTGTTGCGAATCGAGGCCGGCGACAGATGCACGCCGCCGCGGGAGATGGTGCGCGAGCCGACGGGCTCGCCGGTCTCAAGATAGGTCTCGACGATGCGGCGGAAGATGTCGCGCGCCCGCGCATCCAGCTCCGCCAAGGTGGCGCGCGGCAGGTCGGAATGGCCGAGGATCGGGTTGGTCATGGACGGCTCTCTTGGATTCAAGGATAAGCGCGCGCTCTCGCGGCGCAAGGCGCGCCGACGACCCCCTGGGAGATTGACCCTGATGACCGCCTCCGCGTTGCGACCCTCAGAGATGCGCCCCTCTGGCCGGCTGCCCGACGCCCTTCGCCTCGTGACTCTGGAAACGGCGGTCAACCGGTACGCCGAAGGCTCCTGCCTCGTCAGCTTCGGCCACACCAAGGTTCTGGTCACCGCCAGCGTCGAGGACGGCGTGCCGCCGTTCATGCGTGGCCGGGGCAACGGCTGGGTGACGGCCGAATACGGCATGCTGCCACGCGCCACCCACACCCGCGGCCGCCGCGAGGCCGCGCAGGGCAAGCAGTCGGGCCGCACCCAGGAGATCCAACGCCTGATCGGCCGCTCGATGCGGGCGGTGATCGACGTGAAGGCGCTGGGCGAACGCCAGATCACCCTCGACTGCGACGTGATCCAGGCCGATGGCGGCACCCGCACGGCGGCGATCACCGGCGGCTGGGTGGCCCTGAAGCTGGCCACGGCGCAACTGGTGACCGAGGGCGTGATCAAGACCGACCCGGTGCTCGATCATGTGGCGGCGATCTCCTGCGGCATCTACCGGGGCACGCCGGTGCTGGACCTGGAGTATGAAGAGGACAGCAACGCCGAGGCCGACGCCAACTTCGTGCTTACCGGCTCGGGGGACATCGTCGAGATCCAGGCCACCGGCGAGAAGCGCGGCTTCTCCCGCGACGAGTTCGAACAGCTGTTCTCCCTCGCCCGCGACGGCATCGCCGACCTGGTCAAGCTTCAGAAGGCCGCCGTCGGGGGGTAGGGGACGGTCGGCGGCGCGGTTCGCCCCCTCCACCGCCTTCGGCGGTTCCCCTCCCCCGTTTCAAGGGGGAAGATAACGATTACAGAGGCTTAATCCTCCCTTGCGCGGAGCGCGGGGGAGGGGGACCGGCCGCGTAGCGGACGGTGGAGGGGGCGAACCTGGTCCCCGCCCTAGTCTTCCAGCCCGTCCTCCTCAGGCTCGCCCGCCGGGCCGGGTTCGTAGATCACCAGGTCGCCGGGCTGGCATTCCAGTTCGCGGCACAGGGAGGCCAGGGTGGAGAAGCGGATGGCGCGAGCCTTGCCGGTCTTGAGGATCGACAGGTTGGCGATGGTCACCCCGACCCGGTCGGCCAGTTCGGTCAGCGACATCCGTCGCTCCAGCAGCAGTCGGTCGAGGCGCACTCTGATGGGCATGATCTAGATCGTCAGCTCCGCTTCGCCGCGCAGACGCGCGCCCTCACGGAACACCTCGGCGAGGACAACGATCACCAGAACCGAGAACCAGGTGTTGAGATTGATCTGGCCGCCCAGGTCAACCTTGGCTAGGCCCAGGCTGTGGACGACGATCTGGGCGATCACCGCGAAGGCGTAGCGCCCCAGCTCAAGGCCGGCCAGGGCGGCGCCGATTACCCGCAGGCGGCGGACATTATCCGGGTGGAACGGATCGCCGGCGATAAGGGTCT
>CAIQDO010000518.1 GCA_903870555.1 uncultured Caulobacteraceae bacterium | reverse complement strand
GAGCCGGCGCAGATCCAGCCTCGGCTGAGCTCCTCGGAGACCACGCACATCGCCAGCTTTCCCAGGCCAAGGCCGCCGTATTCGGGAGCGATGCAGACGCCGAACACGCCCAGCGCCGCCATCTCGGCGACGACATCGTCGGGGATCAGCACATCGGCGAGATGCCAGGCGTGGGCGCCAGGCGCGATCCGTTCGTCTGAGAAGCGGCGGAACTGATCGCGGATCATGTCCAGTGTCTCGTCGCCGAGTCGCTCGTCGGGGCGCCAGCCTTCGGCAAGGCGACCGGCGAGGTCCGATCTTTGGGCGGCGCGGGCTGATGGGCCCAGGTCCAGAAAGGCCGCCACCGCCGGATCGGCGGCGAGGGCCGTGGCCGGCGCCAGGGCGCCGAGGTCGGCGGGGCGGGCGATCTCGTTCTGGCTCATCGGCAGGCCGCCGAGAATCTGGGCGAGGTATTCGCCGAAGCCGATCTCGACCAGGGTCGCCTCCCCGGCGCCGAGACGGCCTTCGTGGGCCAATCGACGCGCCCATGCCAGCAGCTGCGCCAGCCCCTCGACCACCGTGGCGGTCCAGGCGAAGCCGTGGACGGCGCGCTGGCCGCGTTCGATCAGGGCGGCGTCGACCTTGCCCTCGACGGTCACCGCCTCGAGCACGGCCTGGCGGGCGCCGGCTAGGTAGGCGCGCAGGGCCAGGACGGCTTCGTCCGCGCGCGCGAGCAGGGCCTCGCCTGTCTCCAGGGTCATCATCGGGGGCCCTCCTAGACCTCGGCGCGGGCGGTCATGGCAACCGCGCCGTCACAGCGCAGCGCCTGGACATCCCCATCCTCCGCCCCCGGCGCCAGATAGATCGGCTGGCCGGCGAACAGCGGCGCCACGGCCCTGAACGAGAAGGCTTTCAACGGCCTGCCCATCCGCCCCTGGGCCAGGGCGAACAGCTTGGCGGCGGTGAACGGCCCGTGCACCACCAGCCCCGGATAACCCTCCTCGCCGGTGGCGTAGGGCAGGTCGTAGTGAATGCGGTGCGAATTGAAGGTGACCGCCGAGAACCGGAACAGGTCGACCGGACCCGGGTCCCAGACCTCGGCGTTGCGATGAGGCGGCAGGTCGGTCGGCTCGATGGGGGGAACCGGTTCCCCGAGGCCGCGATAGACGATCGTCTGGCGTTCGGTCAGGCGCGGCAAGCCACCCTGCGTCAGGCGGCGGTCGACCTCCACGAACACCAGGTCGCCCGTCTTGCCGGAACGATGCCGGACCTCCGCCACAGTCAAGGACAGCTCCGCCGGAGCGTCCAGGGTCAGCGGCGAGTTGAAGGTCATGGCCGCGGCGGCGAACATCCGGCGCGGCAGCCGCACGGGTGGAAGCAGGCCTCCGCGACGCGGGTGGCCGTCCGAGCCCAGGCCATCGGGGCTGACGGCTTCCAGGAACCAGGCCCAGTGGGCCAGCGGCGGCGACTCGCGTTCGACATCCAGATCGGCGCCCTGGACGGCGGCGAACCGGCGCAGGCTCTCGATATCCAGCCGCTGACGGCGAATCTCTTGGCGGCCGACATGGGCCTGCCAGGCCTCGATCTCTTCCGGCCGGATGGCTTCCGACAGCGTTTCGCTCATCGTCCGTCTCTCCTCAACCCGCCACGCCGGCGTCGCGCAGCCTGGCGATTTCGCCGCCCGACATTCCCAGAACCTCGCTCAGCACCGCATCGGTGTCCGCCCCCAGCGCCGGAGCGGCGGGTGTCGGCCCCCGGATCTCGCCGGCCAGGGTGGCGGCGGCGCCCGGCGCCAGATAGCGCCGTCCGCTGGGATGGTCGATCTCCGTCAGCAGGGGATTGGCGGCGTTAAAATAGAGATCGTCGTCCAGGGCCTGCTTCAGGCCCTGGTAGGGTCCCCAGGTGACGCCGGCCGTCTCGAAGGCGCCGGTCAGTTCGGCGAATCCCCGGCCGGCGACGGCGGTTTCGACCAGGGGGTTGAGGCGGTCGCGGAACAGGAATCGCACCCCCTCGTCCCGGGCGAAGCTGACGCCCAGTTCGGCCTCAAGGGCGGCGACGGCCTCGCCCAGGCCGAGCACCGACACCAGGCCGGTCCACTGTCTGGGGGTGATCGCCACCACCATCAGCCGGCGGCCGTCGGCGGTGACGAAGTCGCGGCCGAAGGCGCCGAACAGGTCGTTGCCCATCCGCGGCCGGTCCGCGCCGCCTGTGACGACCTCGCCGATCTGGCCGAGGTGGCCGAGACTGGCGATGGCGAG
>CAIQDO010000517.1 GCA_903870555.1 uncultured Caulobacteraceae bacterium | reverse complement strand
GTGCCAGAGGAAAATCTCGTTGGCCGCGCCCGCATGATCTTGATGTCGTGGAACACCGGCGTTGACGAATGGCACAACGACGGCGCCGCGCTGTCGCGGCCCTGGACCTGGCTGACCCGATTGCGGCCGTCCCGGTTCCTTATGGTGCTCAAATGACCGGGCGCCCGCATGAATAGACGGACGACCGCCATCGAGGCGCTCGAGGCGCGGCTTGGGCACCGGTTCTCGGATCGGGATCTGTTGGAACGGGCTCTGACCCACGCGAGCGCCAGCCAGGGCCCCCGCAAGGCGCCGGACAACGAACGGCTGGAATTCCTCGGCGATCGGGTGCTTGGGCTCGTGATGGCCCATCATCTGATGCTGCAGAACGGGGATGCAACGGCAGGCATGCTGTCTAAACGTCTCGCCGGTCTGGTTAGCCGCCAGGCCTGTGCGCGTGCGGCGCGTTCAGCGGGCCTTGGTGACGCCCTGCGCCTTCAGGGCGGCGAGACGAAACGGGGCGCCCGCGACCACGAAACCATCCTGGCCGACGCCTGCGAGGCGGTTATCGCGGCTTTGTATCTTGAGCTGGGCCTTGAGCGCGCCGGAGAGATTGTGCTCGCGCTGTGGAAACCGCTGCTGGACGAACCCATCGATCCGGCGGAGGCCGACCCAAAGTCGGCGCTGCAGGAATGGGCCGCCGCCAACGGCCTGCCGCCGCCCGTCTATCGAGTCGTTTCACGATCCGGTCCTGATCATCAGCCCAAGTTCACCCTGGAAGTCAGCGTCGGCGACGGCGACCCGGCTATCGGCCTGGGCGGATCCCTACAGTCGGCGCAAAAGGCGGCGGCTCTGACACTGTTGCTACGCCAAAGGGGCGAAACATGACACGCGCGGGCTTCGTCGCTGTGATTGGGGCGCCCAATGCGGGCAAATCGACCCTGGTCAACCGCCTGGTCGGGACCAAGGTCTCGATCGTCACCCAGAAGGTCCAGACCACACGCTTCCCCGTGCGTGGGGTCGCGTTGGATGGCGAGGCCCAGATCGTGCTGGTCGACACTCCGGGTATCTTCAAACCCCGTCGCCGCCTCGATAGGGCCATGGTCCGCTCCGCCTGGGGCCGGGCGGAAGACGCTGATGTCGTCGTCCATCTGGTTGACGTCAATGCGGAAATCGACGTCGCCGACGGGGCCGGCACGCCGGCCGACCGCAAGGCGGTCGTCGATGTCGCGACCATCGTTGAGGGCCTTAAACATGCCTCGCGCAAGGCGATCCTGGCGCTGAACAAGATCGACCTGGTGCGTCGCGACCGACTCCTCGCCATCACAAGAACTCTATTTGAGTCTGGTGTTTATGACGAGGTCTTCATGATAAGCGCCGCCGACGGAGCCGGGGTGGATGACCTCAAGCACCGGCTGTCGGCCCTGATTCCGGAAGGACCGTGGTTCTATCCGGCCGACCAGAGCGCCGACATTCCGGTGCGCCTGCTCGCCGCAGAGATCACGCGTGAGAAGGTCTACCTTCGCGTCCATGAGGAACTGCCCTACGCGGCCAGTGTCGAGACCACGGCCTTCGAGGATCGCCCGGACGGCTCGGTGCGCATCGAGCAGAGCATCTACGTCGAGCGGGACGGCCAGAGGGGCATTCTGCTTGGCAAGGGCGGGCAGACGCTGAAGTGGATCGGCGAGGCGTCGCGCAAGGAGCTTGGCGAACTCCTTGAAAGACCGGTCCATCTTTTCCTGCACGTCAAAGTCCGGGAGACATGGGCGGATGATCGTGGAATTTTCAACGACATGGGCCTGGACTTTGACGTCTGAGCCGTCCGGCCGACGGACCTGGTCATGGTTGAATTCGAGGATGACGGCTTCGTACTCTCCGCCCGAGCCCACGGTGAAACTGGAGCCGTTGTCGAGATTCTCACCGCCGGCCACGGACGTTGGGCCGCGCATGTCCCCGGCGGCGCTTCGCGGCGCCTGAAGCCGATCCTGCAGCCCGGATCGCGAGTGCGGATCGCCTATCGCGCCCGGGTCGCAGAACAGCTCGGGTCGGCCCGCCTCGAAGGCCAAGGGGAAGGCGCCTCGGCGCTCTTCGACGACCCCCTGGCCCTCGCAGCGCTGGCCTCGGCCGCCGCCGTGGTCGCCGGCGCCCTTCCGGAGCGGGAACCCCACGATGGCGCATTCTACGCCTTCGAGGCTCTGGTGGCGGCCCTGGCTTTCCCGGACATCTGGCCCGCCGTGCTGGTGCGATTCGAGATGGGCCTGCTTCAGGCGCTCGGATTCGGCCTGGACCTGTCGCGGTGCGCCGTCACGGGGTCGACGGATGAGCTGGTCTGGGTCAGCCCGCGAACGGGCCGGGCCGTAAGCGCCGGAGCCGGAGAGCCTTATCGTGACCGTCTGCTGGCCCTGCCGCCATTCCTTCTCTCGGCCCAATACGGCCTCGGTGCCGGTGACATCGCCGCAGGGCTGGTGCTGACGGGCCGGTTCCTTCAGGACTTCGTTTTCTCGGCGGTCAACCGCCCGCTTCCGCCAGCCCGGGACCGCCTGATAGCGCGCCTCCATGAGGCTGGACGCCTGTGATCGGCTGGACACGAAGCCGAGAGTCGGATTGAACCGGGCGCATGAACGAACGCGTGCCCCCGCCGCCGCCCGAGGATAGCGGCCGGATCCTCGATGAGCCTCTCAACGACGCCCTGTCGCGGCGTTATCTTGCCTATGCCCTGTCGACGATCACCCAGCGCGCCCTGCCGGACGTGCGCGACGGGCTCAAGCCCGTCCACCGACGCCTCCTCTACGCCATGCGGCTACTGCGTCTCGACCCCAACACGTCGGCCAAGAAGTCGGCTCGGGTGGTCGGCGACGTCATCGGCAAGTATCACCCGCACGGCGACACGGCTGTCTATGACGCGCTGGTCCGCCTCGCCCAGGATTTCGCCCAGCGCTACCGGCTGATCGACGGCCAGGGCAACTTCGGCAACATCGACGGCGATAACGCCGCGGCCATGCGGTACACCGAGTGCCGCCTGACCGACGCCGCGCAGCTTCTCCTCGACGGCATCGACGAGGACGCCGTCGACCTGCGCCCAACCTACGATGGCGAGGAGGAAGAGCCGGTCGTCCTGCCGGCCGGCTTCCCCAATCTGCTGGCCAACGGCTCATCGGGGATCGCCGTGGGCATGGCCACCTCGATCCCGCCGCACAACGCCGCCGAACTGATCGACGCCTGCCTGCTGTTGCTGAAAAAGCCAGCGGCCGATGTCGTTGAACTGATGGCCTTCGTCCTGGGGCCCGACTTCCCCACCGGCGGCGTCATTGTCGAACCGGCGTCGTCCCTGCTGGAAACCTATCGCACGGGGCGCGGCGGCGTGCGGTTGCGCGCCCGCTGGACGCGTGAGGACACCGGCCGCGGCGGCTGGCGCATCGTCGTCACCGAGGTCCCGTACCAGGTGAAGAAGGCCGACCTCGTCGAACAGCTCGCCTCCTTGCTGGAGACCAAGAAGGCCCCGCTGCTGGGCGACGTCCGCGACGAGTCGGCCGAGGACATCCGTCTCGTCATCGAGCCCCGCGCACGCAACGTCGAGCCCGAAGTGCTGATGGAGAGTCTGTTTCGGCTTTCGGATCTTGAGACCCGATTTCCCGTCAACATGAACGTCCTCAACGCCCGCGGCGCTCCTGTCGTGATGGGGCTCAAGGCGGCGCTGCAGGCGTTTCTCGATCACCGCCGCGAGGTGCTGCTGCGGCGAACGCGTTTCCGTCTGGCGAAGATCGAGGCGCGGCTGCATATCCTCGAAGGCCTGCTGATCGTTTTCCTTAACCTCGATGAGGTGATCCGCATCGTCCGCTTCGAGGACGAGCCAAAGGCCAAGCTGATCGTCGCCTTCGCCCTGACCGACATCCAGGCCGAAGCCATTCTCAATACCCGCCTGCGTCAGTTGGCCCGGCTTGAAGAGATGGAACTCCGCCGGGAACACGATGCCCTGGCCAGCGAGCGGGACGGACTGCAAGCGGTGCTGGATTCGGACGGCGAACAATGGAAGCGCGTCGGTTCAGGCCTGCGCGAGGCCTTGAAGATCCTCGGCCCCAAGACCAAGGTCGGAGCCCGGCGCTCAACGTTCGAAGTTCCGCCGTCCATCGACGCGGCGGCCACACTGGAAGCGCTGGTCGCCCGCGAACCGATCACCATCATCGTCTCGGAACGCGGCTGGATCCGCGCCGCCAAGGGGCGGATTGAGGATCCAAAGTCCCTGGCGTTCAAGGAGGGTGACAAGCTCGCTTTCGCCATCCCGGCCGAGACGACCGACAAGCTGCTGCTGTTCGCCTCCGATGGCCGCTTTTTCACCCTGCCTTGCGACAAGCTGCCGTCGGCCCGCGGCCAGGGTGAGCCGTTGCGCCTTATGATCGATCTCGATGACAAGGTGGCCATCCTGGCGGCCTTCCCGCACAAGCCGGGCCGACTGCGTCTGCTGGCGTCCGTCGGCGGCTATGGGTTCGTGATGAACGAGGACGAGGCCTTGGCCTTCCGCAAGGCGGGCAAGCAGGTCCTCAATGTCGACGGCGAGGCGGCCGCGCTTTGCCTTGAGGTCACAGGCGACCACCTTTCGATCATCGGCGACAACGGCAAGATCCTGATCTTCCCGGTCGCGGAGTTGCCGACCATGGTTCGCGGCAAGGGGGTCAAGCTTCAGTCCTACCGCGAGGGCGGCCTGCGCGACGGGGCGCTGTTCAACGCCGCCGACGGGGCCGGCTGGATCGACGGCAGCGGCAGGCGGCGAGCCTGGGCGGATTGGCGAGACTGGCTGGGGCGTCGCGGATCGGCGGGCCGCTTGGCGCCGAAAGGCTTCGCCGCCAACCGCAAGTTCACGCCCGACTGAAACCCATTTTCGACAGCCTGGGCCGAGGTTGTGGGGCGGGTTTGCCTATCGTAAAACCGACGTGTTGATCAGCCGGAGCGAGACGTCCATGCCCGCCAGACCCGTCGACTACGAACTTGAAGGCAAGCCGCACGAGGGACTGCTGGTTTCCGCCGATGGCCACCCCGGTCCGCGCCCGACGGTCCTGGCCTTCCACGCGTGGGACGGGCGCACAGACGCTCACGACGTGTTCGCCCATCGTTTGGCGGCGCTCGGCTGGAACGGCTTCGCGGTCGACCTCTATGGCAAGGGTCTGATCGGTGAGACCACCGAAGAATGCCAGGCTCTGATGAACCCTCTGGTCGGCGACCGGGCGCGACTTCGCACGAAGCTGCTGGGCGTGGTCGAAGCCGTAACGGCGCTTCCCGAGGTGGACGCCTCGAAAGTGGCCGCCATCGGCTTCTGCTTCGGCGGCCTCTGCGTCCTCGATCTCGCCCGGGCCGGTGCGCCGCTGAAGGGCGTCGCCAGTTTCCACGGCCTGTTCCTGCCATCGGGCCTGCCGACCGCAACCCCGATCGGCCCGAAGGTCATCGCCTATCACGGCTGGGCCGATCCCATGGTCAAACCGGACGCTGTCGTCGGCTTCGGTGAGGAATTCACCGCGGCCGGCGCCGACTGGCAATTGCACGGCTTTGGCGGCGCAATGCATGGCTTCATGAACGTCGGCGCCAACATGCCGGAAATGGGCATCCAATACGACTCCAAGGTGGCCGGACGCGCCTGGGCCGGCATGTCCGGATTCCTGGCCGAAAATTTTTCTTAGACGAAGATCACTCGCCCCAGCGCGCCTTGCCGGCGCGCAGCAGGGCGAGGAACTCGTCGGTGTTCGGACCGAAGCGCGGCCAGATGACATTGGCCTTGGCGTCGAAGCTGGCGTCGCCCTTCATCTCGATCGCCACCATGTGCAGCTTGCTTCGCTTATGAACCAGCACCAGATGGAACCGGGCCATGTCGCGCCAGCGCCAGCGGCGCTCGACGTCGTCGAGCCGCAGGATCACACCGGTGTCGTCGATGTAGAGATGGTCCTTGCTGCGGAGCGCCTGAACGATGCCGAACACCGGGACCGCGACCATGAACAGGAAAGCCAGGGTCGTGATCAGGCCGGTGGTGAAGAAGGCGGCGATGGGCCATTTGGCCTGCAGTTCGAAAGAGGCGGCGAACACGAGCTCAAGGAGGATCAGCAGCGTGAACACGCCGATCTTCGCGCCCTGCTTTGGTCGAAAGTCGAGCG
>CAIQDO010000516.1 GCA_903870555.1 uncultured Caulobacteraceae bacterium | reverse complement strand
ATAGGTTCCGGTCACCCGGCCAGGCCGGCCGATCGCCCGTTCACCGAGCGCCGCGGCGGTGTCCCGGAGTCTGTCCGCCACCCGCACCGACGGCGTCGATCGCCGCATAGATCTCGGCCATCGCCTCCTTGTGAGGGATGAGGCGCCCGGCTTCCATGTCCGCCAGCCCGCGTTTGACGCCGTCGAGGAAGGACCGGCTGCGACGGGTGTCGACCGCGATCCGGTCAAGCTTGGCCTTCTCGGCGGCGCTGACCCGAATGGTCATGGTGGTGCTGAGGGGCATGGCGACTCTTGTGTCTGGTTGTGTACACCTTAGCACAACGAGCGCGATCGCGGAAGCGCAAGGTGGGGCCAGAACCGCGACAAGGACAGGCCCTGCCGGACGCGGACACGCGCGGCCCGGACGACATCCTGGGCTACGACGAAAACGGCCTGCCGACGTGATCGTCATCGACAGTTCGGCTGTCCTGGCAATCTTTCTTCAGGAGGCCGACGCCCGACGCCGGGCCATAGGCCCGCGCTGACCGCGGCGCGGCGCGATCAATCGTCTCGGGCCGCCGCCAGCCGGGCGGGCTTGTAGATGTATTGCTCCAGCCACTCCGCTTCGCTGAGTTCGGGGATGATCTCGTCTGGCGGCGGCGGAGGGTCCGGCAGCAGCGCCTTCAGTCGGGCGGCCTCGACCACCAGGCCGCGCATGGCGGTGAGCGCCTGAACCGATCCCAGGGCCTTGGCGGCCTGGGCGCCCTCGACCAGGACCTCGATCAGGCTCGTCACATCCCGCGACTTGCCGCCGGCCCGTTCCACGACGATTTCCTTGAGGCGCCGGACCATGTCCGGATGGGCCGCGCGCTGACGGGCCCGGTTGCCGCGGCTGCGATAGCCGACCTGACGCGAGGCGCGCAGCGGCGGCAGCCCGTCGACCAGCGCCTGGGCGAAGGCTTCGCGGCGCTCATTCTCGAACGCTGGCATGGGATCTCCGGATAAAAAGTTGCATATTGCAACATTTTGGAGAGCGATTGTCAAGCGTTGGAGCCCGGCCAAATTGGCAGAGGATCGGCCATTGCCTCATCATGCGGGACGAGGCGCCCGGCTTCCATGTCCGCCTGCCCGCGTTTGACACCGTCGCCGATGTCCAGCTTGGCCTTCACGGCGGGGTGACCCGACTGTTCGTGTTGGCGCGACGCTCCGCAAGGGCCAAGATGGCCGACGGCGGACTATGGTTACGCCGCCCTTTCGAAAGGAGCCCGCCATCGCCCCGCCCCTCCTCATCGTCGTCGGCCTGGCGCGCGAGGCGGCGATCGCCGCGCCTTACGGGCGCGTGGCGATCGGGGCGGCGGGGCTGGCGCGGGTCCTGGCCGAAGGCGCGCCGGCGGGGATCGTCAGCTTCGGACTTTGCGGCGCGCTGGCGCCGGGGCTGAAGGTCGGGGATGTGATGGTGGCCGAGGCGGTGGTGTGTGGCAACGATCGGTGGGCGACCGATGCGGCGTGGACCGCGCGGCTGCGGGTCGCCCTGCCCGGGGCCGTGAGCGGCGCGATGACGGCAGGGGACGTGATCGTGGGGACGCCGGCCGCCAAGGCGGCGCTGGCGCGCGCCACCGGCGCGGTGGCGGTCGACATGGAGTCGCACGCGGTGGCGATGGCGGCCCAGGCGGCGGGCGCGCCGTTCGCCGTGGTGCGGGTGGTGTCGGACGACGCCGGCCGGGTGTTGCCGAAGTCGGCTCAGGCCGGGTTCAAGGCCGACGGCGAACCCGACATCGTTGCGGTGATCGCCGCCCTGGCCCGGCGGCCGTGGGAGGCGCCGGCCCTGATCCGGGTGGGGATGGAAGCCGAGGCGGCGTTCAGGGCGCTGGCGGTGGCGGCTCGGCTGTTGGCCGCGGGGGGGTAATATGGCGGGGGGAGACGCCCCATCCACCGCCTTCGGCGGTCCCCCTCCCCCGCACGCGGGAGAGGATAACAAATTCAGAGACTTAATCCTCCCCCGTGAAACGGGGGTGGTGGGGGCGTTCGGCCCCTATTCCGCCGCCTCGCGCTGGACCTTGCGGGCGTTGGGGTTGCTGGCCTTGACCTCGGCGAGCATCTTCTCGACGTGGCTTGAGAAGACATATTCCGAAGGGCGCTCATTGGCGCGGGAGATGTCCTTGGCCATCGGGCCGGTGGTGCGCACGCCGCGCAGATTGACCATCATCGCCTTCAGCGGATGCTTCATGATGTCGGTGACGGCGCTGGCCTCGAAGCCGCTGTGGACCATGCAGTCCTTGCACTTCTCGTAGTTGCCCACGCCGTAGTCGTCCCAGCGGGTGTCGTCCATCAGCTCCTTGAAGGTCTTGGCGTAGCCTTCGCCGAGCAGGTAGCAGGGCTTCTGCCAGCCGAACACGGTGCGGGTGGGGTTGCCCCAGGGGGTGCAGGCGTAGGCCTGGTTGCCGGCCAGGAAGTCGAGGAACATCGTCGACTGGGTGAAGCTCCAGGCCTTGCCGCCCTTGCCCCGGGCGAAGATGTCGCGGAACAGCTGCTTGGTCTTGGTGCGGCCAAGGAAGTGATCCTGGTCGGGCGCGCGCTCATAGGCGTAGCCGGGCGAGATGGTGACGCCGTTGACGCCCACAACCTTCATCTCGTCGAGGAAGTCCGCCACGCGCTTGGCGTCGGCGTTCTGGAACAGGGTGCAGTTGATCGACACCTGGAAGCCCTTGGACTTGGCCAGGCGGATCGCCGCCACGGCGGTCTCATAGACGCCGTCGAGGCACACCGACTTGTCGTGCATCACCTTGTCGCCGTCGAGGTGGATCGACCAGGTGAACATCGGATCGGGCTTATATTGGT
>CAIQDO010000515.1 GCA_903870555.1 uncultured Caulobacteraceae bacterium | reverse complement strand
GTCCGGCGGCGCCTATCTGCTGTTCAGTCAGGGCTTCCGGCCCGAGACCGAGGACGCCGCCGTCGTGGTCAGCCGGCGGGCGCTGGCGGACCAGGTTCTGTCTTAACCGCCTCTCAAGGTGTCGCGGGCACACTGGCCACAAGTGCAGCCACGGAGAGTCCAGTGAGCGGCTCTAACAGAGACAGAATGACGCGATGGGCGCCGCGCGTCGCCGCCCTGGCGGTGGCCGGCAGTCTGGCCGCCTGCGCCACCGCGCCGCCGCCTCAATCTCCCGTCCACGCCGGCGGAACGATGGCGCGCTATCAGGTTCATGGAGTCTGGTACCGGCCCCGGTCACAGCCCGACTATGACGCCGTCGGCGTCGCCACCTGGTACGGCGCCCAGTACCATAACCGCCACACAGCCGACGGCGAGCTGTTCGACATGGATCGCCTGTCCGCCGCCCACACCACCCTGCCTTTGCCCTGCCTGGTGGAGGTTACCAACCTCGACAATGGCCGGCGAATGCGGCTGCGGGTCAACGACCGTGGGCCGTTTGTCGCCGGTCGGATTCTGGACGTGTCGCGCCAGGCGGCTCAGGAACTCGGCTTCTATGACAAGGGCTCCGCACGGGTGCGGGTGCGCTATCTCGGGCCCGCGCCGCGAATCCTGCCGCCGGGCTGACGCTCGCGCCCTTGCCAGGGCCCGCCGATTGCCGGTCTAACGACCATCAGGGCCGACGCACTGTGGCCGGGGGAGCGCGACCATGACAGTCACGACTTTGGGCATCACGCCAACGACCCGCGAGATGCGCCGCGTGATCGTCGCCAGCCTGATCGGCACGACCATCGAGTGGTACGACTTCTTCCTCTACGGCACCGCCGCGGCCCTGGTGTTCAACACCCTGTTCTTTCCCAAGTCCGACCCGATCACCGGGGCGATGCTGGCCTTCGCCACCTATGCCCTGGGATTCGTCGCCCGGCCGATCGGCGGGCTGGTGTTCGGGCACTTCGGCGACCGCATTGGCCGCAAGCGGCTGCTGATGGTCAGCCTGGTGCTGATGGGGCTTTCGAGCAGCCTGATCGGCCTGTTGCCGACCTACGCCCAGGTCGGTCCGCTGGCGCCCAGTCTGCTGGTGGTCCTGCGGCTGGTGCAGGGTTTCGCCGTCGGGGGCGAATGGGGCGGGGCGGTGCTGATGGCAGGGGAATTTGCCGACGCCAGTCGGCGTGGAACCTGGGCTGGCTGGCCGCAGGTCGGCGTGCCCGCCGGCAATCTGCTGGCGGCTGGCGTGCTGGCGGTGATGGCGGCGACCCAGAGCAACGCCAATTTCCTGGAGTGGGGTTGGCGCGTGCCATTCCTGCTGTCGGCGGCGCTGGTGGGCTTCGGCTGGTGGGTGCGGTCGCGCGTGGCCGAGAGCCCGGTGTTCGAGGCGGCCATCGCCCAAACCGGCGAGCCCGAATCGGCGCCGGCGCTGCAGGCGCTAAGGGCGCGGCCGGGGGGCATCCTGATCGGCGCCGGGCTGAGGCTGGGCGAGAACATCTCCTATTACATCATCACCGCCGTCTCGATCACCTACGCCACCGGCGTGGCCCACATCAGCCGGGGCGCGGCGCTTGGTGCGCTGCTGGCCGGCGCGGCGGCCGAGTGCGTGGCCATGCCGCTGTTCTCCGCCCTGTCGGACCGGATCGGCCGGCGGTGGATCTACGCCCTGGGGGCCGGCGGCATGGGCCTCTGGGCTTTCGCCTTCTTCAGACTGCTCGACACCGGCGCGACGGTTCCGATCCTGACGGCGATGATCGTCGGCCTGGTGCTGCACGGCGCGATGTACGGGCCGCAGGCCGCATTCATATCCGAGCTGTTTCCGACGCGGTTCCGCTATTCGGGCGCCTCGATCGCCTATCAACTGACCAGCGTGTTCGCCGGCTCGCTGGCGCCGATCATCGCCCTGTGGCTGCTGCAGACCACCCATTCGACCCTGGCGATCTCGATCTATGTCGCCGTGGCCTGCGCGGTCAGCGCCTTTGCGGCGCTGCGGGCGCGGGAGACCAAGGGTGAGACCTGGGCTCAGATCGACGCCCGGTCGGCCTGACGGTCGGGCTCGTAACACCGCCGCTGGACAAAGGCCGATTTCCGGTCGATGTCCGGGCGATGTCACGCGGCGTTTTCATCAGTTTCGAAGGCGGGGAAGGGGCCGGGAAGTCGACCCAGCTCCGTCGTCTCGCCGATCGCCTTAAGCGGGATGGGCGCGAGGTCGTGGCCACGCGCGAGCCGGGAGGCTCGCCCGGCGCCGAGGCGATCCGCGATCTGTTGGTCACCGGCGAGGCCGACCGGTGGTCGCCGGTCACCGAGACCCTTTTGATGTACGCCTCGCGCCGCGACCACATCGAGCGGGTGATCGCCCCGGCGCTGGCGCGTGGGGCGGTCGTGTTGTGCGACCGGTTCGCCGACTCCACCCGCGCCTATCAGGGCGCCGGCGGCGGCGCGGCGGCGGGACTGATCGCGGCGCTTGAGGTTTATGTGCTCGAGCACCTGCGCCCGGACCTGACCTTGATCCTCGATTTGCCGGTCGCGGACGGTCTGGGAAGGGCGGACGGTCGCGGCGGCGCCGAGGCGCGCTTCGAGTCCAAGGGCGAGGCGTTTCACCAGCGGCTTCGCGCGGGATTTCTGGCCATAGCCGCCGCCGAGCCGGATCGCTGCCGCGTGCTCGACGCCTCGGGCGACGAGGACTCGGTGGCGGCGGCGGTCTGGACGACGGCCGGGCCGATATTGGCGGCGCGCCCGTGAGCGAGCCCATTCCCCACCCGCGCGAGACCTTCGACTGGGCCGGCGACGAGGCCCACGAACGGGGCTTCCTCGACGCCCTCGACCGTGGCCGGCTGCATCACGCCTGGCTGATCGTCGGCCCGCCAGGCGTCGGCAAGGCGACCTTCGCCTACCGCGCGGCCCGTCGGCTACTGGGCGCGCGGGCGGAGCCCACGCTCGGCCCCCTCGGCGCCGCGCCGGGCGATCCGGTCAGCCGGCAAATCCTGGGCCGCGCCCATCCCGATCTGTTGGTGCTGCAGCGCGATCCGGAGGACGGCAAGGCGCGACGGGGCATACCTGTCGACGAGGCCCGGACCCTGCCGGAGTTCTTCTCAAAGTCGCCGGCCACGGCTCCCTATCGCGTGGCGATCATCGACACCGCCGACGACCTCAATACCCATGGCGCCAACGCCGTGCTCAAGACCCTTGAGGAGCCGCCGGAACGCGGCGTGTTGCTGCTGCTTTCGCACGCCCCCGGCGGCCTGTTGCCGACCATCCGCTCCCGCTGCAGGCGGCTGAGGATCGACATCCCTGAAGCCGGCCGGGCGGCGCGCTGGCTGGAGGCGCGGGCTGGCGTCGGGGCGCAGGACGCCGAAGACCTGCTGGCCATGGCGCGCGGCGCCGGCGGCGCGGCGTGGCGGCTGGCCGGGGAAGGGGCCCTGGACGCCGATCGCCAGGCGCGGGAGCTGCTCAGCGCCCTGCCCAAGGCCGATGAGTCGGCGCTGATGGCCATCACCGACAGTTTCCGCGGCCCCGCGGGGGTTGCCAGATTCGCGTTGTTTTTCGATCGCTTGGCGGACCAGGTTCATGCGATGGCGGTGCGACGCGCGGCCGAAGGGGAAACCAGCGTGGTGCTTGATCGCTGGGCGGAGATGTGGAGCGAGCTGGTCGCCCTGCCGCGCGAGGCGGAGGGGATCAACCTGGACCGCGCCGAAGTGTTCCAGACCACTCTGTCGCGCCTGAGAACGATCGGCTGACGCGCGGCATGATGATCGACAGCCATGTGAACCTGCACGCGCCGCAGTTCGACGCCGATCGCGACGCGGTGATCGCCCGGGCCCGCGAGGCCGGGGTGGGGATGATGATCACCATCTGTGACCGGCTCGACCGCTTCGAGGTGCTGCACGCCATCGCCATGGCCGAGACGGACGTATGGGCGACGGTTGGCGTTCATCCACACGAAGCGAAGGATTTTCAGGATCTTACCGCCGATACCCTCATCCAACTGGCGGCCCGGCCGAAGGTCGTGGGGATCGGCGAGACGGGACTGGATTTCCACTACGACCTCAGCCCGCGCGAGACCCAGGCGGCGGTGTTCCGCACTCATGTCGCCGCCGCGCGCGAGACCGGCCTGCCGCTGGTCGTGCACACCCGCGAAGCGGACGCCGAGATGGCGGACATCCTTGAGGACGAATACGCCCGCGGCGCGTTCCGCATCCTCATGCATTGCTACACCTCGGGGCCGGAGTTGGCGCGGCGGGCGGCGGCGCTCGGGGCGTGGTTCTCGGTGTCGGGCATCGCCACCTTCAAGGCGGCCGGCGACGTACGCGGCCTGATCGCCGACATGCCGGAGGATCGCATCATCCTGGAGACCGACTGCCCCTATCTGGCGCCCGTTCCCATGCGAGGTCGCCGTAACGAACCGGCCTATCTGCCGCATATCCTTGCCAAATTGGCGGAAATTCGAGGCTGGTCGCTGGCCCGAACTGAGGCCGTCACCACCGAGGCGACCCTGACCCTTTTCGACCGGATTTCCCGTCCGTGACCGGCATTCTGGAAGTGACGATCCTGGGCTCGGGTTCCTCCGGCGGCGTGCCGCGGGCGGACGGCGCCTGGGGGGCGTGCGACCCGGCCAATCCGCTCAACCGACGTTCGCGCTGCTCGATGCTGGCGCGGCGGAAGTCGGAGGAGGGTGTGGATCGCCAGACCACGGTGATCGTCGACGCCTCGCCTGAATTCCGCCTGCAAGCCTCGGCGGCGGGGGTGCGGCGTCTGGATGGCCTGCTGATGACCCACGACCACGCCGACCAGGCCCACGGCGTCGACGACATCCGCGCTTTCGCCCTGGTCCAACGCGCGCGCATCCCGTGCTGGATGGACGAGGCCACCAAGGCGACCATGCTGCGCCGGTTCGGCTATATTTTTCAGGGCGAGGGCTACTATCCGGCCATCGCCGATATTCACGACATTCCGCCGCATGGGGAGTCTTGGCGGGTCGACGGCCCGTCAGGACCGATCCCGGTGACGACCTTCGACCAGGACCATGGCGGTGTGAGGAGTGTCGGCTATCGCTTTGGCGGAACAGCCTATTCCAGCGATATCGTGGCCATGCCCGAGGCGTCCTTCGCGGCGCTGGAGGATCTCGACGTCTGGATTCTGGACGCCCTGCGCTATGCGCCGCATCCGACCCACGCCCACGTCGAACTGGCGCTGGAATGGATCGCGCGGGTGAAGCCACGGCGGGCGATCCTGACGAATCTCCACATCGACCTCGACTATGACATCCTGCGGCGACATCTGCCTCCGGGCGTCGAGCCGGCCCACGACGGCCTGAGGTTCGACATCAGGATTGATAGCGGAAACCCTTGATGAATCTTGCATTTCTTGCGTCCAACAACGGCAGCAGCCTGCGCTCCATCGTCACCGCGATCGAGGCCGGCCAGCTCGACGCCAGGCCGGTGCTGGTGGTGAGCAATCGCAAGGCGGCGCCGGCGCTGGCGTTCGCGGCGGATCATGGCGTCGCGTCGCGGTTCATTCCGACGACCGCCGATCCCGACGCTGCCGACCGGCGGCTGGCCGAGGCGCTGATGGCGGCCGACGCGGATCTGGTGTTGCTGTCGGGCTATCTGCGCAAGCTCGGCCCGGCGACGCTGGCGGCGTTCGGCGGGCGCATTCTCAACATCCATCCGGCGCTGCTGCCGAAACACGGCGGTCAGGGCATGTACGGGCGCCGCGTGCACGAGGCGGTGATCGCCGCGGGCGAGTGCGAGAGCGGCGCGACGGTGCATCTGGTCGACGACCAATATGATCACGGCGCGGTGGTGGCCCAGGTGCGGGTGCCGCTGGCGCGTAACGACGATGCGGCTGCGGTCGAGCGCAAGGTCATGGCGTCCGAGCCCGGGCTTTTTGTCGATACGCTTCAACGGCTTGTGTCGGGGGAGTTGAGGCTGCCGACGACAGCCGTCTGAGGTTTGGCGGATTATTGGCCGCATCGATGCTATCCGGCTCAATAATTTCCGATAATATATCTTAGACGCGATTTGTGGCCTATGGACACGGCGCGACCTTCGCCCCTTTCCGTCAATCCCTCGCCGGCCGCCAGAGCGGTCCGACCGCGAGCAGCAGGACCAAGACATTGAAGACGGCGTTCGAGGGATTGCCGGAGGCGATGGAGCCTGCGGTGTCGAGGGAGAACCAGGAGAGAATGCCGACGAGGACCGAACGGCGCACGCCCTCGGGCGCGGCGTCGTAGACCGAGGTCGAAAGACGCCAGATCGTCACCCCCCACCCCAGGAGGAACCCGCCTGTGAGCGCGGACAGAAACCGTGTGTCGGGGGTGTCGTAGTTCGAGGCAGAGTTCAGCCGCCACGCCAACAGGTCCAGGGTCAGCCTGGCGGGCGTAAGGCTGGGCGACATGGTTCCCAGGAAAAACACCGGCCCGAAGGAGCCGATGATGATGGCGGTGACTTTCAGCCACTGTTTGTGAAACGCGCGGGTCAAGACAGCGGCCCCATCGCTAGAGCGCCCCGCGAAAAGTGGAAACCGGTTTTCGCAATAGGGGCGCTCCAAACGATTGATTCTAGAGCAAATTATCCTCCCTAAACCGATTCCGGTTTAGGGAGGTTTGCTCTAGGCTGCGGGGAGTTGCGACATGATCGTCGGGGAGTCGTAATAGTCCCGCCAATAGGTGATCAGGCCGTCATGCACTTCGAACACGCCGGTCACAGGCAGCTCGACCCATTTGTCGCCGAACAGATGCCGGTCTAGCCGCTCGATCAGCACGAACGGCCCTGTGGCGGCGCCGCGGAGGATACGAAACTCATTCTCCACGGTCGGCCCAAAGAAGGGCTCAAGGACGGCGCGAATCTCCCCGGTCCATGCACCGTGCCGATGGGTGGCGGGTTGGTGTATTCACAGGTGTCGGAGACGAGTTTCAACGCTGCATCGTAATTCAACGGCTCCATGAGCTTCATGAATTTACGAACGAGTTCTAAAGGTGATCCTGTGACGGACATTGAGCGCTCCTGATTCGAAAGTCCGGCGACTGTCTTTCACCTCGCAAGCGCGCGCAATTACGTTGGAGGTCATCACTTGTCTGCAGACGCGGCCCCGCGGAACATCGCTTCGGTATCGGCGTCCGCCGGAAACAGGGTCTCGATTCTGAGTTCATCCGCCGTCACGTCCTGAGCCGTGCCGAAGGTCGCGACCACGGCGAACATCGAGATGTTCATTCCGTTGATCGCCATGGCGAACGGCATGACCGGAACCAAGGCCGTATCGGGGGCGGACCACAGGACACCCGGATCCTGCAGCGGCGCGAGTTCGTCCAGCACCGCCTTCATCTCCAGTCCGCCGAGCGATTCCGCTTCGCGTTGCGCGCGCCGCCAGATCAAGGGCCCGACGGCGGGCCAGTTGGTGACGAAAGGCCGAATGCCAAGGGGATGGAAGAATAGCCGCATGAGATTGCGCTGCGCGCCGCCAACGCGGGTCCAGATATCCTCACCCAACATGGCGTCGAGGCGGTCGAAGGGCCTGTTCGACAGGCGGATGTTCCAGGCCCGGTCGAGGGCGATAGCCGGGAACGGTTCGTGCGCGGAAAGCATCATGCGCACGGCGTTCATCACCTGGCCCATCTGCGGGTCGTCTAGCGCGCGAGTGCGAAAGATCGGCGCGAACCCGGCAGCCGTCAGCCAGGCGTTGCGATCCCTCAAGGGAACATCCAGCGTCTCGCTAAGCTGCAAGATCATGTTTCGGCTGGGATTGGCCCGGCCGGATTCCAGGAAGCTGACATGGCGCTGAGACACCCCCGAGCTGAGCGCCAGATCCAGCTGCGAGAGCCGGCGCTTAAGGCGCCACTCCCTGAGGAGAAACGGGAAGCCGGCCTCCCCGCCCGGCCGCAAATCTTGGATCGACACGGACACCTCTGCCCCTCCCCGGTTCACGCCACCCTCGCTCGGCCGCGTATCGGGTTCAATGACCCGGGAGGTAATTAACGCTCTTCCCGACCTTAAGCCGGCCGGCGACGGACAGGGCGTTGAATGCGCGGCCATCGCCGAAGCCTTCTGGAAACGCTCCCGGGATCGCGGCGGCATCCGCGCCCGGGTCACCTGACGGACGCCGACGCGGTCAGCAGCCGCAGCGGCAGCCGCCGTCATGGACATGGCCGCAACTGGTGACGCGCGGTCGGCAGCGACGTCTCCAGTCGCCATCATCGGGGCAGCCATGGCCATGGTCCCCGGCGCAGCACGCGTCTGAACGGCGATGGCGGTCGTCATCGCAATCGCACCCTCCCCGCTCCCGCGTCCCGAGCCCAGACAGCGCGTCGGCCGCGCTGAACAGGGTGGCGTTGAGCAGGTCGATGGTCAGCTTGACGGTGTCGCCGAGGCGCTCAGTTAGCGAGCCCATCGGGTCAGGGGCCTTCGGCGAAGGCTTGGGCGCGCGGCCGAGGGCCATGGCCGAGGGCGGCGGCGCCTGCCAGCCCGCGCGCCCCCAAGGCGAAGCGGTGTCCGGAAAGGCCGCGACGCGGGTGCGGTACTTGCCGTAGGCCTTCTGGGCCGGGTTGGGCGCCGTATCGGCGTCTGGAGCCGGCTTGGCGGGATCGGTCGGGTCGGACATCGCGGCCTCCTAACAGTTGAAGCATTCGCACCAGCGCACCCGCGCGGTGCAGTTGCTGGCGACGACCGACAGCTTCGCGCCAGGGCGCGTCGTAATCACGTACTCGTGCACCTTGTAGCGTGTCCCGGCGGGCTCGACCTTGGACCAGGTTAGCCGATCCCCTTCGCTATCCCGCACGGCGACTGCAACAGCAAACCCGCTCGAGGGGGTGTCGGCCGCAACCTCCACCGACAACGACACGCAACAGTCGCCACCGATGAAGGCTGTTCTCGCGCCCTTCAAGACCTGCGTGGCGTCACCAATGGCGGTATCCAAACCCGCGGTCGCTTCGGTCAGGGCGCCGATGTCGCCCGCCAATGCCTGGTACTTTTCGACGAGGCCGTTGTCCTCAGCCAGCAGAGATTTCGCTTCCGTGCGGCATTCGTGGCAGCGGCAACGCCCCGGCTGTTCGCCGCACTGACCGCAACACTCACCGCGGCCGCCACGCCAAGGATAGGTCGGCCGTTCGCGCCGTCCCTCGTACGTCCAAGACTGTCCCATGGTTTTTCCTTTCAGTAGCGGAGGGTTTCGCACCAGCGGAGACGGGCGCTGGCGTCGGTGACCTTGAGGGTGACGAGTGCGCCGGGCGCGAGGTGGCCAAAGTGGTGGACGTGGAAACCCGGGGCGATGCCCGTGTCGGTCCAGTTGGCCGT
>CAIQDO010000514.1 GCA_903870555.1 uncultured Caulobacteraceae bacterium | reverse complement strand
GCGGTGCTTCCGATCTACGACGCCTTGTTCCATGAGCCGAGGCTGCGCCATGTGCTGGTCCGCCACGAGCAGGGCGCCACCCATGCCGCCGAGGGCTACGCCCGCTCCACCGGCAGGCCGGGCGTGGTGCTGGTCACCTCCGGCCCAGGGGCCACCAACGCCGTCACCGGCATTGTCGACGCTCTGATGGATTCGATCCCTCTGGTGGTGATCACAGGCCAGGTCCCGACCCACCTGATCGGCACAGACGCCTTCCAGGAATGCGACACGGTCGGAATCACCCGCTCCTGCACCAAGCACAACTACTTGGTGAAGAGCGTCGACGATCTGGCCCGGGTCCTGCACGAAGCCTTCGCCATCGCCACCACCGGCCGTCCCGGCCCAGTGGTGATCGACATTCCCAAGGACGTGCAGTTCGCCACCGGGCTCTATCGGCATCCCGAGACCTTGAAGCCGTTGCACAACTACCATCCCCGCGTCGACGGCGATCCGGGCGCCATCGCCGAGGCGGCGGCCCTGATCGCGGGAGCCCGCCGGCCGCTGTTCTACACTGGCGGCGGGGTGATCAACGCCGGACCGGCCGCCAGCGACTCCCTCCGGCGCCTGGCCGCTCTGACCGGCGCGCCGGTCACCTCGACCCTGATGGGCCTGGGCGCCTTCCCGGCCGACGATCCGCAGTGGCTGGGCATGGTCGGCATGCACGGGGCCTATGAGGCCAACCACGCCATGCACGACTGCGACGTGATGATCGCCCTCGGAGCCCGCTTCGACGACCGGGTCACGGGCCGCCTGGACGCCTTCTCGCCCGGTTCGAAGAAGATCCATATCGACATCGATCCCTCATCGATCGGCAAGATCGTGCGGACGGACGTCGGCATCGTCGGTGACGCCGGCCGGGTGCTGGACGCCCTGATCGCGGCGTGGGAGCGACGCTCGCCGGCCGGCGGCGCGGCGCGTCTCGACGACTGGTGGGGCCAGATCGAGCGCTGGCGCGATCGCAAGGGCTTCGCCTACCGGCCGTCTTCAAGCCTGATCAAGCCGCAGTACGCCATAGAACGCCTCTATGAACTGACCCGCGACCGCGACACCTACATCACCACCGAGGTCGGTCAGCACCAGATGTGGGCGGCGCAATACTACCGCTTCCAGCAGCCGAACCGCTGGATGACCTCCGGGGGCCTGGGCACCATGGGCTACGGCCTGCCGGCAGCCGTCGGCGTGCAGATCGCCCACCCGAACAGCCTGGTCATCGACATCGCCGGCGACGCCAGCGTGCAGATGACCATGCAGGAAATGTCGACGGCCATTCAGTACGACCTGCCGATCAAGATCTTCATTCTCAACAACGAGTGGATGGGGATGGTTCGCCAATGGCAGCAGCTGCTGCATGGTGAGCGCTACAGCCACTCCTACTCCTCGAGCCTGCCGGACTTCGTCAAGCTTGCCGAGGCCTACGGCGGGGTGGGTCTGCGCACCGACAACCCCGACGAGCTTGACGGACTGATCATGAGGATGATCGAGACCCCCAGGCCGGTGATCTTTGACTGCCGGGTGGAGCGCGCCGAGAACTGCCTGCCGATGATTCCCTCCGGAAAGGCCCACAACGACATGATCCTCGGTGAGGACGAACGCGATATCGGCTCGGTGATCGACGCCGCCGGCCGGGGACTGGTGTGACCATGACGGACCCGTCCCTTACCGACTCCCCCGCCTCCGCCTACGACATGGGCCACGCTGTTGAGGTCGAGCATCTCGCCACGTTCGCCGTGCTCGTCGACAACGAGCCGGGCGTTCTGCATCGGGTGGTCGGTCTGTTCGCCGCCCGCGGCTACAACATCGACAGCCTGACAGTCGCCGAGACCGATCCGGGCGCGGGCACCAGCCGCATCACCATCGTCACCCGTGGCACGCCGCATGTGCTGGCCCAGATCGAGGCCCAGCTGAAAAAGATGGTCTCGACGCGGGACGTCCAGGACGTCACCCGGGATCCCAACGGCGTCGAGCGCGAGTTGGCCCTGGTCAAGGTGCGCGGGGTCGGCGCCGACCGCATGGAGGCCAAGCAGCTGGCCGATATCTTCCGCGCAAGCGTCATCGACACCACAACAAGCGCCTTCATCTTCGAGATCACGGGCGCCCCCTCGAAGATCGACAAGTTCGTCGGCCTGATGCGCCCGCTGGGCCTGGTCGAAGTGTCCCGCACAGGCGTGCTGTCGATCGAACGGTCGGTCGAGACCCTCTGACATCCAAGTCCGAGGCCGGGACGTCCCCGGCCTCCGAGGCGCCTCTGGCCAGCCCCCCCCGACGCACCCGCGCCGGGACTCGTGTTGCGTGGGTCATCCCGCCGCGATGTTCATCCGGTACTGAAATCGCCATGATCGCCATTGCGGCCGGATTGCGCACCCGTTTGGCGCGATCATGGCCGACACCTTTAACAATGGCCGATTTTGAACAATATTCTCGATATTTAACACTGCAAAAACACATTTAGCGCTGCCCGTTCCGATCGGTAATTCCCACATTTACAGTGTTTGACAATTTTTTGTTGGGCATACAGCGTATAGCTCCACCCACAAACACACCAACACTCACACCGCGCCAGCCGCGGCAAAAAAGGCTCTGCACGATATGACACTCTCTCGCACCCTCGCCGCCGCCGCGGCGTTCACCCTGCTTTCCGCCGCCGCCGCCCAGGCCGCGACGAGCATTCCCTATCCGAACTCCGGCCAACTCAATCCGACGACCTATACCTTCACCGCCGCCACCACCGGCGACATCGTCGGCTACTTCGCCGGATCCGGCGCGGGCTGGGATGAACAGGTGGGCCTGATGGTCAATGGCGTGATGCCCACGACCTTCGGTCTCGACGACCACTCCAGCGCCATCGGCGCGGCCTTTGATTTCGGCCACGTCAACGCCGGGGACAGCCTGGTGTTCGTGCTGCAGGCCAACGGCAATCCCGGCAAATTCGCCTATTCCGACCCGACGCTGAACGGCCCCTACGACTCGCTTCCGGTTGGCACCAATCACGTCTACTCGACAGCCTACAACAACGGCTCGCTCGGGCACGCCATCCCCGCCGGCACCTATCTCGCCTTCGAGGATCTGCCGACGTCGTGGAGCGACCACAACTACTTCGACGACACCTTTGTTTTCACCAACGTCGGAACACGCGCCAGCCTCAGCTCGCCGTCCGGCGTGCCCGAGCCGACCAGCTGGGCGCTGATGATCCTCGGCGTCGGCGGCATCGGCGCGGCGCTGCGCTCGCGCCGCGCCCGCACGCTCGCCCTTCAGGCAGCCTGAATCAAGCCGCCAAGGCCTGAACCTCGCCAGTCGCCGCCGCCTGTTCGCGGCGGCGATTGCGCAGGGCCACCCAGCGGAACGAGACGTAGTGGACCGCGAACAGGCCGATCTTCGAGGCCAGCGGAAACACGGAGATGAACAGCACCCAGGCCTTGGCGCCGAACGCCACGGCGACGACGAGATTGGCAATCGCGGTCAGGAACATCATCCCGGCCCACACGTAGCCCCAGGCGACGACGACACGGTCGGGGATGTAGGTCTTGGCCACCGGCGGGATGTAGCGATCCATCCAGTCGCGCTGCATCATCGCCGCGCCGATGGTCAGGTAGACCACGGTCGGCTTGACCATCACGAAGCGCGGATCGCCGGTCAGAAGCGTGGCGCCGCCCAGCACCGTCACCAGCCCGAGGCTCGCCCACTGCATGCCTGGGACCGGCTTGCCGCGCAGCTTTTCATACAGCACCTGGCCCACGCCGAGGGCCACCGCCACACCGGTCGACAGGTAGATGTTCTTCGTCAG
>CAIQDO010000513.1 GCA_903870555.1 uncultured Caulobacteraceae bacterium | reverse complement strand
AGTCATCGCGAAGTTCGGCGGCCGCTTTCTGATCCGCGGCGGTGACGCCGTGACCCTTGAAGGCCCCGCAGAAACTCTGCGCATCGTTTTGATCGAGTTCCCCTCCCTAGCCTGGATTTCTCAAGCTGTTGAGTTGCATCGGGGGTGAGAATCAGGGATAATTCAATCACCACAAAGAGTTAGCCCGAATCCAGGACGCCCCCGATGCCGACAGACTGTAGCCCGAAGCTGTTCGCGTTTGAAGCGGTTGAACGCAAATCGGTGGTGGCGGCCTTCGATGGCGGCGCCATCACCTCGAACGCGGGCGCCCTCCTTTTGGGGCAGCTGGATCGCGGCCTTGGACTGGTTCGCCGGTTCTCGGGGTGCTTCACCGACAGGCGTGATCCCCGTTTTGTGGAGCACCGGCTGGAGACCCTTCTGGGCCAGCGCATCTTCGGGCTGGCGCTTGGATACGAGGACCTCAACGACCACGACGAACTTCGCAAGGACCCGGTGTTCGCGGTGCTGGCGGGAAAGCTGAAGGCGCGTCGGGAGGACTGCGAACCGGCGGCGGGCAAGAGCACGCTGAACAGGCTGGAGCGCATGCCCAAGCGGCATGGGGCGAAGTATCACAAGATCGACTTCGACCAGGGCAAGGCGGATGCTCTGCTGATGGACATGTTCATCGAAGCCCATGAGCGGTCTCCGGGACGTATCGTCCTGGACTTGGACGCCACGGACATACCGTTGTTCGGCAATCAGGAGGGGCGCTACTTCCACGGTCACTACAAGAGTTACTGCTATCTGCCCCTGTATGTTTTCTGTGGCCGACACCTCCTTCTGGTCCGGCAACGCCGCGCCAACCTCGACGCCGCCTCCGGGTCGGTGGAGGAGGTCGAGCGCATGGTGACGCGGATCCGCAAGGCCTGGCCGCGCATCAAGATCACCCTGCGCGCCGACAGCGGCTTCGCCCGTGACGAACTGATGACCTGGTGCGAGGCCAATCAGGTGGACTTCATCTTCGGCTTGGCCCGCAACAAGCGTCTGGAGGCCATGCTTAAAGAGGAGCTCGCCCAGGCCAAGGCCCTGTGCGAGCAATCGGGCAAGCCCGCCCGCGCCTTCAAGGACTTCCGCTACCAGACGCTCGACAGCTGGAGCCAGGAACGGCGCGTCGTCGGCAAGGCGGAGCACACCCTGCTGGGGTCGAACCCACGCTATGTAGTCACCTCATTCAACAACGCCGCCTGGAAAACGCGCGAGCTCTACGAAATGCTCTATTGCGCCCGCGGCGAGGCGGAAAATCGCATCGGCGAACAGTTCGAACTCTTCGCCGACCGCGCCTCCTGCGCGACCGAGGCCGGCAATCAGTTGCGCCTGATGTTCTCCGCCATGGCCTATGTCCTGATGGAGGCCCTGCGCCGCATCGCCCTTCGGCACACCATTCTCGCCGACGCCGCTGTCAACACCATCCGCCTCAAGCTGCTGAAGATCGGCGCACTGGTCCGCACCAGCGTCAGGCGCATCCACTTGGCCATGGCCTCCCGGTCGCCGGGCCAGACGGAGTTCGAGATGGCCCACATCTACATCGCCCGCGCCTTCGGCTCGGGCTGAGCCAAGATCGCTCACCAATCAGAGCCCAGAAACGCCGCTTCCCGGCGCGAGGCCGCACGGCCGTCACCGCCCCCACAAGCCCCGAAGCACCATCACCTTGCCCGCCGAGGGCGTCGCCGCCCAGGCCACCATGCCTATCGATCCAAAACGCCGTCAAAACACCGTCGTGGTCTGCCAAAATCACAGAAAGTCCGCTCAAACACGCGCAAAAGACTGGGCGGCATGAGAAATCCAGGCTAGGCAGGACATGGCGCGGAGACACGGGGGAGCGCTGCAATGGATGAGGCGATCCTCGCCGCCATCGACGACGACGCCGCCTTCGAGGCGCTTCCCGACCGGATCGCCGAGCTGTGCGGCGGCCGGTCGGCAATCATTTTCGGCCTGGATCCCCGCGGGCTGGTCCATATAGACGCCTGCAATCACTGGGGGCCCGACGACGCGCGGCTCTACCGTGAGCTTTTCGCACAGATCGATCCCTGGTTCACCGCGGCGCGCCGATTGGGCCTCTCCGGCAGAGCCTTCGCGATGTGCGACATCGTTT
>CAIQDO010000512.1 GCA_903870555.1 uncultured Caulobacteraceae bacterium | reverse complement strand
TGGGTGCGTGAGCTCACCCTTGCCTGGCTGGAAATTAGGGTGATCAGGCTGGTGCTTCCCCTGTTTGCCCTCGTCCACCGTTGGCGTGGAATCGTGATGGTGGATCGCCGCTACGATTACTCCGCCTACAACCACAGCACCTGCGACGACGGCTTGGCCCACCGTGATGCCGGCGCCAACTGCGCACCCTGCAGGTCCGGCCGCGCAAAGTACGAGCGCTTCCTGGTTCCCCGTCGGATCAGTCTTATCGACCGGATCATCTCCGACATAGGCGTACAGATCCAAGTCGTCTTTATAACCGACGGGATCAGTTTGCAAAAACCTCCCTGTCGCCGGATCGTATACCCGCGCCTTGTAGTAATAGAGTTGCGCCTCCGGGATGGCGATCTGGCCGGTGTAGCGGAAGCGCGACCCGGCCCAGGCCTGAGGCTCGCCGTAGGGTCCATAGGCCTGAATCTGGCTGGCGGCGGTGTTCCCCGAGCCATCGCTCCAGGCGACGATCGAGCCCTGCGGGTCCTGGTGAAGCTGGCGCCGGTCGGAGGTTCCAGGGCCCTCGTACCAGACCAGGGGTTCGTCGACGCCGGGGCCGTGGACGTAGCGCCGCAGCAGATTGCCCGAGCCGTCGTATTCGGCCGACAGCCGATCGCCGTCGTAAAGGAACTTGGTAACCGCCGAGCCGGCCGTAGTCTGGGCGAGCCGGCCCAGCGGGTCGTAGCTCAGGCTGATCGCCGTCGGGGCCGAGCCGGTGAGGAGGCGATTCTCCACGTCGTAGGTGAAGGTCCGGGTTCCATCGAACGTCAGATTGCCGTTGGCGTCGTATCCGCCGGTCGTGGCGGCGATGGCGGCGTCGCGGTTGAGGCCGTCATAGGCCTTGTTGACCGTGGCCGGCGGATGATTGGTCCAGTCGAACAGGGTGTTGGCGCTGGTGCGGCTGATGCGCTGGCTGGCGTTGTTGTAGCCGAAGGTCCAGGTCTGGTTGCTGGAGGTTCCGACGAAGGCGTGGGCCAGACTGACGACGCGGTCGGCGGTGTCATAGCCGTAGCTGGTGGAGGCGCCGTTGCCGCGGCCGAGCGATGTCCGCCGGCTCAGGTCGTCGTAGGCGATGGTGGCCAGCAGGCCGGCGCCGGAGGTGGCCCCGTTCTCGTTGGCCGCCGTCATCCGGTTCATCGCGTCGTAGACATAGCCGGCATAGAAGCCGTCCGGCCAGGTCACTCGGGTTCGGTTGCCGGCGAGGTCGTACTGGTAGCCCAGGGCCCGACTGAAGGTGGTCTCGGAGGTCAGCCGTCCGGCGGTGTCATAGGCGTAGTCGACGCCCGTTCCGGTCCGGCTGGCGAAGCGGGCGCGGATCAGTCGGCCCGCGTAGTCATAGTCGGTGTAGACATCGGTTGCCGAGGCTCCGCTGGGCGGAATGTCCTTCACGATCTGGCGGTCGAGCGCGTCATAGGTGAAGGCGATGGTGTTGACGCCGTCGCGCTTGCGCAGGGTCAGGCGGTTGCCGGCGGGATCGTAGCTGTAGCCTTCGTAGTCGGCGGTGTTGCAGGTTCCGGCCCCCAGGGTGGTGGAGGGGAACCGAAGCTGGGAAAGCCTCAGGAACCCGTCAAAGACCGAGCAGGTGGTGTTGCCGTTGGCGTCGGTGACGCTGAGCTGTTCGCCGTCCTGGCCCCAGACATT
>CAIQDO010000511.1 GCA_903870555.1 uncultured Caulobacteraceae bacterium | reverse complement strand
CGACCGAAGCCAAGGATGCCTTGTTTCGCCTGTCGGCCGATAGCCGCGACGACGACCACGCCGTGGAAGCGGCCTTGTCGCGAGCGTTGAAAAAGGCGGCTTTCCGTATCTGGAAGCGTCGTCCGGTGGTGGAGACCACCGTGCTGAGGCTATAAGCCTTCCCCAGTAAAGGACGCGGGCAACCGCAAAGGACAGTGTCATGATCGGAAAACTCAACCACGTCGGCATCGCCACCCCTTCCATCGAAGACTCGTGGAAGCTCTATGTGGACGTGCTGGGGGCAACCTCGGTGACGCCGAAGAAGGCCCTGCCGGAACAGGGTGTCTGGGTGTCTTTCGTCGACCTGCCGAACGCCCAGATCGAGCTCATCGAACCCTACGGCGACGCCTCGCCGATCCACGGGTTTCTGGCCAAGAATCCGCGGGGCGGTCAGCACCATGTGTGTTTCGAGGTCCCGGACATCCTGGTCGCCCGCGACGAGATGCGCGCCAAGGGCGCCACGGTGCTGGGCACGGGCGAGCCGCGGATCGGCGCCCACGGTGTGCCTGTGATCTTCCTTCATCCCAAGGACATGGGTGGCGTGCTGATCGAGCTGATGGCCGAACCCCTGGCCGCGGGCGTCCACTGATGGGCGTCGAGGAAGGCATCGCCATCTATCTGGTGATCTGGTGGACGACCCTGTTCGCGGTCCTGCCGCTCGGGTCGCGCAGCCATGCCGAGGAGGGCATTGCCGTGCCGGGAGGGGGCGACCCGTCCTCGCCGGTCAATCCCAACCTCAAGCGGAAATTCTTCACCACCACCTGGGTTTCGGCGATCCTGTTCGCCATGCTGTGGGCGGTGCTGACGTTCCACCTCGTATCGCTGCCCAACATTCCGGGCTCCCACTGACGTCATAGCCTCGCCGAAGGCTTCAAGGATCGACCCACCATGCGCCTGTCGCGCTACTTCCTTCCCGTTCTCAAGCAGAACCCCGCCGAGGCGCAGATCACCTCGCACCGCCTGATGCTGCGGGCCGGCATGTTGCGACAGGAGGCGGCGGGCATCTACGCTTGGCTGCCGCTCGGATTGCGGGTTCTCAAGAAGATCGAACAGATCGTCCGCGAGGAGATGGACCGCGCCGGCGCCATCGAGGTGCTGATGCCGACTCTGCAGCTCGCGGATCTGTGGCGTGAGAGCGGGCGATACGACGACTATGGCGCGGAAATGCTGCGCATCACCGACCGGCACGACCGCGAACTCCTCTACGGCCCGACCAACGAGGAGATGATCACCGAGATCTTCCGGGCTTATGTCAAGAGTTACAAGGAGTTGCCGAAAAACCTTTATCATATCCAATGGAAATTCCGTGACGAGCAGCGTCCCCGATTCGGGGTGATGCGCGGGCGGGAGTTCCTGATGAAGGACGCCTATTCCTTCGACGTCGACGACGAACGCGGTCAGGCCTCTTACAACCGGATGTTCGTCGCCTATCTGCGGGCCTTCAAGCGGATGGGGCTGCAGGCGGTGCCCATGCGCGCCGAGACCGGCCCGATTGGCGGCGACCTTTCCCACGAGTTCATCGTCCTGGCCCAGACGGGCGAGTCGGCCGTGTTTCTTGATCGCCGGATGCTCGACTTGCCGGTGCCCGGCGAGGACGTCGACTATCAGAGCGACCTTTCGGGGGTCGTCGCCGACTGGACCCGGCTCTACGCCGCCACCGAGGATGTCCACGACGCCGCCCGCTATGAGGCCGAAACCGCCGAGGAAGACCGCCTGACCGCCCGCGGCATCGAAGTCGGACAGACCTTCTATTTCGGCGACAAGTATTCCAAGCCGATGAAGGCGACGATCAGCGGTCCCGACGGTGTCGACCGGCCGGCGCAGATGGGTAGCTATGGCGTGGGGGTGTCCCGCTTGGTCGGCGCCCTGATCGAAGCCTCGCACGATGACGCCGGGATCATCTGGCCGGACTCGGTCGCTCCATTCGGCGTCGGCATCGTCAGTCTGCGGCCCGGCGACGCGGCGGTCGATGCGGCCTGCGAGACGGCCTATGCGGCGCTGACGGCGGCCGGCAAGGAGCCGCTGCTGGATGATACCGACGAACGGCCAGGCGGAAAGTTCGCCACCATGGACCTGATCGGTCTGCCCTGGCAGCTGATCATTGGCCCACGCGGCCTGGCCGCCGGCGAGGTCGAACTGAAGCGCCGCGCCACCGGCGAGCGCCGGAGCCTGCCACTCGAACAGGCCTTGGCGGCGATCCTCGGGTGAGCGCGATTCCGTTCGGCGCCTGGGAGCGGGCGATCGCGATCCGATACCTGCTCACCAAGCGCCGAAACGGGGGCGTCGCCCTGATATCGGGCATCTCGTTCGCGGCGATCGCCCTCGCGGTGGCCGCTCTGATCATCACCATGTCGATCATGAACGGCTTTCGCAGCGAGCTGTCGTCGAAGATCCTCGGGTTCAACGGCCACGCTTTCGTGGTCGGCGGGTACATGGCGCAGGCCGATCGTGACGCCCTGGTCAGCCGCATCCGGGCCGTGCCGGGCGTGGCCCAGGCTCAGGCCCTGGTCGAGTCCCAGGCCCTGGTGCAGGGGCCGGCCGCCGCCGCGGGGGCGGTCGTCCGGGGCATCGATCGCAAGGACTTGCTCGCCACGCGAATTATCGCCGGGAATATCAAGTCTGGCTCGCTGCGAGGGTTCGGGCTTGGCGACGAGGGTGGCGAGGACGTCATCGTCGGCCAGAAATTGGCGGATGGCCTGGGGCTGAAGGTCGGCGATCCGATCACCATCATCTCTCCCACCGGGGGCGTGACCGCCTTCGGCTCCCTGCCACCCAGCAAAAGCTACACCATCGCCGGCCTGTTTTCGGTGGGCATGAGCGAGTATGATCAGACCTTCATCTACATGCCCCTGACCCAGGCCCAGCTGCTGTTCGGGCGGGAAGGGGCGGTCGATTTCATCGAGGTGAAGCTGGACGATCCGGACAAGGCGCCAGCCCTGAAGGCGACGCTGGCCGCGGCGGGGGGCCCAGGAACCGTGGTCACCGATTGGACGGAGCGCAACCGCGCCTATTTCGGGGCGCTTGAGGTGGAGCGCAACGTGATGCGTATGATCTTCATGTTCATCGTCGCCTTGGCCGCGCTGAACATCATTTCAGGCCTGGTGATGCTG
The DNA here is from genome assembly GCA_903870555.1 of uncultured Caulobacteraceae bacterium. Taxonomy (GTDB): domain Bacteria; phylum Pseudomonadota; class Alphaproteobacteria; order Caulobacterales; family Caulobacteraceae; genus Acaudatibacter; species Acaudatibacter boreus. Next base: position 5,419 of record CAIQDO010000511.1, on the reverse strand, counting down.
GTGAAGAACAAAGGCCGGGACATCGCCATCCTTCGCACCATGGGCGCCAGCCGGGGCTCCGTCCTGAGGATCTTCTTCATGTCCGGGGCGACGATCGGCCTGACCGGCACGCTCGCCGGTCTTGTGTTCGGCCTCGTGTTTTGCCTGAACATCGAGGCCATCCAGCGCTTCGTCGAATGGGTCACCGGAGTTCAGGTGTTCAACGCGGATGTCTACTTCCTGTCGCATGTGCCGGCCAAGGTCGACTGGCTGGAGGTGGCCGGCGTCGCGGTGTGGGCCTTGGCGGCCTCCTTCGCCTTCACCCTGTTGCCCGCGTGGCGGGCCTCTCGCCTCGATCCCGTCGAGGCGCTGCGATATGAGTAGTCCGGTCCTTGAGATCGAGGGGTTGCGCCGGGTCTACGACACTGGCCAGGGGCCCCTCGAAGTCCTACGTGACGCCGGTCTGACCGTGGCGGCCGGAGAAATCGTCGGCCTGGTAGGCCCTTCTGGCTCAGGGAAATCGTCGCTGCTGCATGCGGCGGGGCTGCTTGAGCGTCCCACCGCCGGCGTCATCCGCATCGAGGGGCAGGACTGTGGCGCGCTGGACGACCGGGCGCGAACGCGCATCCGTTTGCAGGCGATCGGTTTCGTCTACCAGTTTCATCACCTTCTTCCCGAGTTCAGCGCGCTCGACAATGTCGCCTTGCCTGCCTTGATCGCCGGCAAGACGCGCAAGGAGGCCCTTGCGCGAGCGGAGGCCCTGTTGACGCAACTTGGGCTGGCGTCGCGGCTCCGGCACCAGCCGGCCCAGTTGTCCGGCGGGGAACAACAAAGGGTGGCCGTGGCGCGGGCGCTCACCAATTCGCCTCGCCTTCTTCTGGCGGACGAACCGACCGGCAATCTCGATCCCGCGACCTCGGAGGCCGTATTCGCCAATCTGCGGGACCTGGTTCGGTCCACGGGCGTCGCGGCCCTGATCGCTACGCACAATCTGGACATGATCCGGCACATGGATCGGGTTTTGACGGTTCGGGATGGAAAGGTCGCGGCAAGGACCTAAGGTCACGACAACGAACGGGTTTCCGGCTGAAGGTGGAACGGCAATGATTTTTCGGCATTGGGCGATTGGCGGCACGGCGCTGGCGATCGGTTTGGCCATGGCGGTTGGGAGCGAGGCCGCTCCAGCCGGAGGCGCCGGGGTGGCTTCCCTCGCGCCACAGATCATCGCCGAGGTCGATGCCGACTATCCTCGGCTCGACGGCCTGTACAAGGACATTCACGCCCATCCCGAGCTCGGCTTTCAGGAGAAGCGGACGGCGGCCTTGCTCGCCGCGGAAATGCGTCACCTCGGGTTCACGGTTACCGAAGGCGTCGGCGGTACGGGTGTGGTGGCCATCTTCCATAACGGCGCCGGGCCAATGGTGTTGGTGCGCACCGAATTGGACGCCCTGCCGATGCAGGAGCGGACGGGTCTGCCCTACGCCAGTGTCGCCAAGGCCCAGTGGAACAGGCGGGAGACCTATGTCGCCCATAGCTGCGGCCACGACTCCCACATGGCGATCTGGACCGGGACGGCCAAGGCTCTGCTTGCCCTCAAGTCAAGGTGGAGCGGCACGCTGATGTTCATCGGCCAGCCTGCCGAGGAGACGGTCGGCGGCGCCAAGGCGATGCTTGCCGACGGGCTCTACACGCGCTTCGGCGGTAAACCAGACTATGCCTTCGGCCTGCACGTGGGCCCCGGTCCGGCCGGCGAGATTTCCTATCGCGCCGGGGCGATCTCCTCCACCTCGGATTCGCTGGAGATCACCTTTGTTGGTCGGGGCGCCCACGGCTCGACGCCGAGCCTGGCCATCGATCCGATCGTCATGGCGGCGCGTTTCGTGGAAGATGTCCAGACCGTGATCAGCCGGGAGAAGGATCCTGCCGCTTTCGGAGTGGTGACGGTCGGCGGCATTCAGGCCGGAACGGTCGGGAACATCATTCCGGATCACGCGCAGCTGAAGGGCACGATCCGGAGCTATGACGAAGGTGTCCGCCAACGGATTATCGAGGGTGTGCGGCGGACGGCGAATGGGGTGGCCGTGATCGCGGGCGCGCCCGCGCCGACAGTGACGATCGAGAGCGGCGGGATGGCGGTGGTCAACGACGCCGCTCTGACGGCGCGAACGGCCGTCGTCCTAAAGGCGGCCCTCGGAAGCCGTGTGCATGAGGATCCCCGCCCGGGAGCCGCGAGCGAGGATTTCTCGGAGTTCGTCAACGCCGGCGTCCCGGGCTTGTTTCTTGGCCTGGGCGGCGTGGATCCCGCCAGGATCGCGGCCGCCCGGCTCAATGGGGAAACCGTTCCCGCCAACCACTCGCCATTCTTCGCGCCGACACCCGAACCCACGATCAAGGCCGGCGTGGAAGCCATGGTGCTGACCATTATCAATGTGATGCCGCCGGTTCGGCCGTAAGATGCGACATCGGGGTTCGTTCACGCGCCATTCAGTCGGCGACGTTTAGAGGGCTACCCGATCTCAAGATGAAGAGGGCTCTGATGACCATGTCACTAAAATCCGCCACCGCAACCGCCCTGGCGGCGGTGCTGAGCGCAACTGTCATCGTGGACGCCGACGCGGCCGCGGCGCAATCGGGACCCGCGCCGTCCTATGGGTCGGGCGACACCTACGGCTCGCAGCCGAACAGTTATCCGCCTTCGCCGTCGGGTCAGTACCAGGGGCAGTATCAGCAAGGCCAGTATCCGCCGGATCGTCGCGCGCAGGACCAGGATTCCCAGCGGGACCCTTACCGGTCCGGCCCGCCGCCTGGCCAGTACGACTCCTCCGACCGTGACTCCCGAAATGCGCCGCCAGAGGGCCAATATGCGCCGCCGCCGCCCGGGGCGGAACGATCGGGTTCGGTCTATGACGATCGCGCGCAGCGATTTGATTATGACTATGGCCGGCGGTACTCGGACTGGGCGATGCGAAATTGCGAGCAGCGGCGCGAGGACAACGCCGCGGCCGGCGCGATCATCGGTGGTGTTCTCGGGGCTGTGATCGGCGGTGGCATGTCCGGACGCCACGACCATGGCGCGGGCGTCGTAATGGGCGGCGCGCTTGGCGCGGCGACCGGCGCCTTGATCGGATCATCCAGTAGTGCGCCCGGCGGGTGCCCGCCCGGCTATGTCCTGCGTTCAGGCGCGGGCGGGTTTGCCTATGAGGGGCCGGCGTCGGCCGTGTTCTGGGCGCCGGCCTGGTACAATCCGTGGGTCTGGGATGGCGGCGTGTGGGTCTATCGACCCTATCGGTCCTGGTACTTCAGCCACGGCGCCTATTGGCGGCCCGGCTGGCGGCCGGGACGGTTCGAATATCGCTATCGCCGGTGGTAGCCGTCGGCCTCTTGGAACGCGAGATGGCTCCTGTACCTTGCACCGCAAGCGGTACGGGAGCCTGCGCCAATGACCTACAAGACCCTTCTCTATGAGACCGTCGATCGCGTGGCGACCATCACGCTCAATCGGCCGGAGGTTCTCAACGCCATAGCCATGGGTATGCCCGGCGAGATTCGGGCGGCGGTCGAGGCGGCGGAGGCTGATCCCGACGTCCATGTTGTTGTCGTGCGTGGGGCGGGGAAGGGGTTCTGCGGCGGTTACGATCTGAAGCGATACGCCGAACAGCAAGGCCCCTCAGGCGGTTCGCAGGACATGCCTTGGGATCCGACGCTGGATTTCACCGGCATGTGGCGCAACACCCAGGACTTCATGAGCCTCTGGCGCTGCGAGAAGCCCACGATAGCGCGGGTGCACGGTGCGGCCGTGGCGGGCGGCTCCGACATCGCGCTCTGTTGCGATTTCCTGATCATGGCCGATGACGCCCGCATCGGCTATCCACCCGCCCGGGTTTGGGGCGTGCCAACCCCGGCCATGTGGGTCTATCGACTGGGTCCCCAGATGGCCAAGCGCATGATGATGACCGGGGACCTGATCGATGGAAGGCGGGCGGTGGAGATTGGCCTGGCTCTTGAAAGCGCCCCGGAGGCGGATCTCGACGCCTGCGTCGAGGCGCTGGTTGGCCGCCTTCGAGGGGTGCCGCGCAACCAGTTGATGATGACCAAAATGGTGGTCAACCAGGCCTATGAGGCCATGGGGCTGGCCAACACCCAGCGTCTCGCCACCGTGTTTGATGGTGTCGCCCGGCATTCGCCCGAGGGACTCTGGTTCCGCGAGCGGGCCCAGGCGGTGGGGTTCAAACAGGCCGTGGCCGAGCGCGACAGCGGCGAGACCATCGCCCCGGGCGTATCGAAGCGTCCGAGGCAATAGGACAGCTCAGGGCTTGAGGCCGGCCATTAGGGGGCCAAGGTGATCCGAATATCGCCGCCAACGCGCGACCGACGATTTGAAAATCGGCAGCCGAACCTGCGTCGCGCTGGCGGTTTTCACGACATTTGCGGTTCTATGGAAATCGAGACAGGCGGGATCCCAGGGTAGGCCGCAGACCTCGGTCACGATTCGCCGAATTTCACCTGCCGGCTGAGCAACAAGGTCTTCGTAGCGCACTTCGAACACGCGGCCTGGGGCAACCCTGCGCCAATGGTCCATCACCGCGTCGTAACGGCGGATCTCTGCGGCGATATCAGCGAGATCGTAGAGCGTTTCGTTGCCTTGGGCGAAGAGCTGGCGAAAGCAGGCCAGACCCACGTCCATTGGGTCGCGTCGCGCCAGCAGGATAACGGCGCGCGGGAACATAAGGTGGATCAAGCCCACTTGCAGGTGGCTATCGAGGGTCTTGTCCACCAGCCGGGTTCGGCCGTCCCAGCCACGGCGGGCCTGGACCCGCAGGTAGTCCCGCGCAAGATGGCCAAAGTGAGAGGGCGCCATCGGCGCGTCGGGCGGGTAAGGAAACCGGCCATGGGTCACTTCGGCGAGGGCCCCGCTTTCGCCCATCCCTTGAACCTTGGGATGACTGGCGAGAATCTGCTCGACCAGGCTGGATCCCGATCTGGGCATCCCAACAATGAAGATGGGGCGGGCAGATCGATCGCCCTGGTCGGAATGGGCCGCGAGAAAGTCCGGGGTGAACAGATTGGTTACCCGGCTGACCGATAATGCGTGAGCCTGGGCGACGGCGGCCGGCCTCGTTTCGGGCGGGCCCTCCTGCAGCAGCCGGCGCTTCAGGGCATTGCCAGCCGTGAACGCTTCCCAGGCGGCAACATCCTCGCGCCGAGCCTCAAGCGCGCCGGCAAGAGCGAAGTGAACGCCAACGCGCGTCTCAGCATCCAGGACGGTGTCTGTCGCACTCGCCTTCAGGTTGTCGAGCTCCGTTTCCGTTACCGCCGTCGGCTGAAGGATCGACATACGGACCAGGGCGCGGACTCTTGTAGCCGGATAGTCCGCCAGCCTTCTATAGACGACGAGCGCTTCGTCGGTTTGTCCCAGCACCGCGAGCGCGATCGCGAGGTT